>RDXA01000140.1 GCA_004292705.1 Sphingomonadales bacterium
CGCGTTGGCCGGGCGACTGAACTTCCTCGCCACGGTCGGATCGGTTGCGCCCTTTGTCGGCCTGTTCGGCACGGTGTGGGGGATCATGAACAGCTTCTTCCAGATCGGCGCGCAGCAGAGCGCCAGCCTCGCCGTGGTCGCCCCCGGCATTGCCGAGGCGCTGTTCGCCACCGCCATCGGCCTGTTTGCCGCCATTCCTGCGGTGATCGCCTACAACCGCTTCGGCGGCTCGGTGGATCGCTACGAGGCGAGCCTCCGGCGGTTCGCCGACAAGCTCCACAACGGGTTGAGCCGCGAGCTGGACCGCGCGTAATGGGGATTGGCACCTCCTCCCGCAACAGCCGCTCCAGGCGCTCCCGCCGCGCGGCGATGGCCGAAATCAACGTCACGCCGCTGGTCGATGTGATGCTGGTGCTGCTGATCATCTTCATGGTGACAGTGACGCTGCCCGCTGTCGGCGTTCCGGTCGAACTGCCCGAAAGCCGCGCTGCGCCGGTTGAGGAGCAGCCGGACCAGATCACCATCTCCATCGACCGGGCGGGCGTGATCTTTATCGAGGACACGGCTGTGCCTGCGGGCGGCCTGCCCGCCGCGCTCGAAGCGCTGGATCGCGGGGGCGAGCAACCGCTGGTCGTGCTGCGCGGCGACCGCAGTCTCGATTATGGCCGGGTGATGCAGGTGATGGGCGAGCTGGGGCGTGCGGGCTTCACGTCGATCTCGCTGGTCACCGACGGTTCAGTTTCGGCCCCATAGTCCGGATGCGGTGATGAGTGGACACGCGCTCCGCAACGACGAGAAGGTCGGCCTTGCCGCCGCCGTTGTGCTGCACGGCGCGCTGGTGGCAGTGCTGCTGATGCAGACGGTGCGCAGCGAAGTATCCGTCTTCCCGGAACGCATGACGGTGAGCCTGGCGACCGAAGTGGGGCTGGAAGCTGCCGCGCCCGATCCAGTGCCGGAAAGCCGCGCCGCGATTGCACCCACCCTCTCCGACGAGCCCGCGCCTGCCCCCGAACCGGCCAAGCCCGAGCCTGCAACCCGTCCCGTGCCGACGCCGCCCAGGCCCAAGCCAGCCGTCAAGACCGCCACGCAGCAACCCGCGCCCACCCGCCAGCCTTCACGCCCTGATCGAACCCCGCCCCGGCAGGCGGCGACCACTCCGCCCAAGACCGCATCCAAGAGCGGTGGCGGCAGCCGGATCGGTGACGATTTCCTCGCTGGCAAGGGCTCCTCGACCACCACGCAGGAAACCCGCGCCCCCGCCGCGCAGATCGGAGCCGCCGCCAAGGCCTCGATCGGTCAGGCCCTGGCCCGGCAGGTCAAGCCGCACTGGACTTCGCCGCAAGGTTTGGATGTTGACCAGCTCGTCACACTCGTCGATTTTGATCTCAACCCCGACGGCAGTCTGAAAGGTCGCCCGCGCGTGCGCAGCCAGAGCGGCGTCAACGATGCCAACCGTGCACAGGCCGCCCGCCATGCCGAAAACGCCATCCGCGCGGTGCAGCTTGCAGCGCCGTTCAAACTGCCCGCAGAATACTACGAAGCCTGGAAAACTGTCCGGGGCGCCCGTTTCGATAGGAATACCTCACGATGAAACCCCTGTTCCTCGCTGCACTCCTGTTCACCACAACAATGCCCGTGGCTGTTATGGCGCAGGACCTCGGCGCGCCCATCGGTGAGGACGGCCCGGTTGAAGCAGCCACGACCGATGCGTCCCAGGCGCAGGCGGAGGAAGGCATATCCTTCACCGTCACCGATGAAAGCGCATGGTCGGACATCGGCATTGCGATCCCGTCCTTCGCCACCGATCGGGAGCGCCCGACGCCTGCCAACGAAGCGGGCACCGGCGCATTGGGCCGCGAAATCGCGCGCGTCATCACCGCCAACCTGCGCAACAACGGGTTGTTCAAGCCGGTTGGCCCCGACAGCCTGCCGCAGCCGGAATTCCCGCAGATCACGGCGCCGGCCTTCAGCGCGTGGAGCGGGCGGGGTGCGGAGATGCTGGTGCATGGCTACGTCCGCGCGCGCGATGACGGGCGGTTGGTGGTGGGGTGCTACCTCTATGACGTGGCCTTGCAGAATGAACTGGTGCGGGAAGGCTGGGTGGTCGCCCCGGCCGATTGGCGGCGCGCCGCGCACAAGTGTTCGGACCTGATTTTCAGCCGCCTCACCGGCGAAAGCCCGTTCTTCGACAGCCGCATCGCCTATATCGCCGAGACCGGACCGAAAGACCGCCGCGTCAAGCGCCTCGCGGTGATGGACAGCGACGGCGCCAACCACCGCTTCCTCACGCTCGGCAGCGCCACCGCGCTCACCCCGCGTTATTCGCCCGACTATTCGAAGATCCTCTATCTCAGCTATGTCGACGGCAACCCGCGCATCTATGTCTATGACATCGGCACCGGCAAGCAGACGCTGGTGACCGAGAACCGCAACCCCACCATCGCCCCGCGCTGGTCGCCCGACGGCAAGTCGATCCTCTATTCGATGGGCGTGGCGGGCAATACCGATATCTATCGCGTCTCCGCCACCGGGGGGGCGAGTATCAAGCTGACGGATAATCCCGGCATCGACGTCGGCGGTTCCTATTCGCCCGATGGCAGCAAGATCGTGTTCGAAAGTGACCGGTCAGGCAGCCAGCAGTGCTATGTGATGGATGCCGACGGAAAGAACCAGCGGCGCATCACCTTCTTTGGCGGGCGCTGCGCCACGCCCGAATGGAGCCCGCGCGGTGACCAGATCGCCTTCACGCGGATTGCGGGTGACTTCAACGTCGCGGTGATGAACACGAGCGGCGGCAACATGCGCGTGCTGACCCGCGGCTGGCAGGATGAAGCCCCGACCTGGGCGCCCAATGGCCGCATCATCCAGTTCTTCCGCACCGAGAAAAACACCGGGCGTTCGGGGATCTGGCAGGTCGATCTGACCGGCCAGAACGAACGGCGCCTGCCGACTCCGGTCGATGCCTCAGACCCCGCCTGGGGCCCGATCCGCCCCTGATGATGACGTGAAAGGAACAGACGCGATGAACATGAAGATAGCCACCATCCTGTTGCTGGCCTCTACCACCGCTCTTGCGGCCTGTGCCAAGAAGGCACCGGAAGTGCTGCCCCCGGCTCCGGTTGAAACGCCCCAGCCAGGCCAGACCGGGCCGCAGGTTCAGCCCACCGGCCCGATGGTCGGCACTCAGGCGCATTTTGCCGCTGCCGTCGGCTCCTCGACCACGATCTACTTCGATACGGATCGCTACAACGTCGATTCGCAGGATGCTGCCGCCTTGCAGGCGCAGGCGCAGTATTTCGCGCGCTATCCGCAGGTCACCTTCACCATCGAAGGTCATGCCGACGAGCGCGGGACGCGGGAATACAACCTTGCGCTGGGCGAACGTCGTGCCAATTCGGCCAAGTCCTACCTTGTCAGCCTCGGGGTGGATGCCAACCGCATTTCGGTCGTGAGCTACGGCAAGGAGCGTCCGGTGGCGCTGGCTTCGGACGAAAGCGCGTGGGCGCAGAACCGCCGCGCCGCCTCGGTAGTCATCAACTGATTGTCAGCTGTGCAGCAGGCCGGGCGCAAGCGCGGCCTGCTCGGCCACCACCGGCGCATCATAGCCAGCCAGTTCGCGCGCGCTGCTGACCACGCACAGCCCCGCGAGCGCGAGCACGCAGAACAGACTGGACAGGGTCAATTGCTGGCTCATTGATTAAGGTCTTTCGCGCGCGGCGGGTGAACGCCAGCTTGGGTCTGTTTGCGGTGCAACATTTCAGATTGCAACTTGTTCCCGCTTCACACGCCTTCCCATTTCAGGCCACCTCGCCTAGATTGACCGCGTGACCCTATCGACCAACGACATTTTGCACGAACCGCGCGGATCGCGCCGATGAGCCGCGCGCGACGGTCGATGGATTGGGGCTTCCCGCGCTGGCGGGGCTATGGTTCGTCGCAGGAGGCGGCCAATATCCGCATCTGCGACCGCCACGGCTGTAACGAGCCGGGCGATTGCCCCGCCCCCAAGGCCCCCAACAGCCGCGACCGGTGGTATTTCTGCCAGAAGCATGCGGCCGAATACAATGCCAAGTGGGACTATTTCGAAGGGCTGGATCAAGCCGAGAAGGAAGAGCGCGCGCGCGCCGAGCAGCGCGAGAATGCGGGTTATACCGAAGCGGCGCATTATGGCTGGGCGGGATCGGGTGACGGTTCGCGCTCGGCTGACGAGATGCGTGCTTTGGAAGTGCTGGGGCTGGAGCCGGACGCCGATTTCAACGCGGTGAAGAAGGCCTATCGCGCCCGCGCCAAGGAAGTGCACCCGGACGTGAAACCCGGCGATGCCGAGGCGGCCAAGCAGTTCCAGCTGATCCAGACCTCCTACGAAGTCCTGCGCGCCGCCGAAGAACGGCGCGAGTGGCGGGGATAGGGGGCCTTCCTACTCGATCAGGGCGTGACAGCGTGTTGCGATGGTCCGCTGCCCGAGAGCTCTTCTGCTGCCGCACGTGATGGCCGCTTGCGAGGAGCTGTTTTCCAATTCTGGACAGTGTCTCATGTGTCTCCAACAGGCGGCCCGGCGAAGCCTTTCCCCTTGCTGTCGATCTGCGGATCGGGGTTGTCG
Source organism: Sphingomonadales bacterium (assembly GCA_004292705.1). GTDB lineage: Bacteria > Pseudomonadota > Alphaproteobacteria > Sphingomonadales > Sphingomonadaceae > Erythrobacter. The sequence goes on from RDXA01000140.1 coordinate 4,601, forward strand.
TTCCACCATGCCACATCGGTCCATGGCCGCACATCGACCTCGTGGGTCCAGCAATTGCGCGGCTGGTGGGCGAGGTGCCAGTAGGTCTCGGCCAGCGCGGCGGGATCGATGATCCCCTCGCGGCCCTTGCCCTGCTTGAACGCCTCGAATCGGTCGCCCAGCAGCTTGCCGAGCGTGTCGGGGGCATCGACCGCGCCGTCGACCACCACATGGGCGACATGGACGCCCTGCGGCGCGAATTCGGCATTGAGGGTCTGGCACAGCATCCGCCGCCCGCCCATCGCGGCAGCGTGGCTGTGCTGACCGGCATTGCCGCGCACCGCGGCGGTGGCCGAAGTGACCAGCAGCGTGCCATGCGCGCCGGTCTTCGCGCGCTCCACCATCGCCGGGAACAGGGCATGGGCGAGTCGGAAGACGCCATAGGTGCCGAGCCGCCAGCCAAGCTCGAAGATGCGGTGCGGGGTCTGGTCGAGCGCACGGTTGCCGATCTGCGCGCCGAGATTGTAGAGCGCGCACTGGATCGGGCCGATGTCGCGCTCGGTGCGCGCGATCAGCTCCTCGATGGCGCCGTCCTCGGCCGCGTTGAGGAGCGTGCCAGAGGCCGAACCGCCCGCCGCCTCGATCTGGCCGACCATCCGCTGCAGCCCGTCCTCGTCCGAGCGGCGCGCGAGCACCGCATGATAGCCGCCAGCGGCAAAGCGCATCGCGGCATTCCCGCCGATCCCGGCCCCGGCCCCGATCACGAGGAACACCGGCTTGCGACTGTCGGTCATCATCTGTCTCCCTGTCGCGCGCCGATTACGCCAGCGCCGCGATCCCCCATACCACGCCCACGATCAACCCGACGCCTGCCACATCCAGCAGCGCGCCTGCCTTGACCATTGCCTCGATCCTAATGCGCCCAGTCGCCCAGGCGATGGCATTGGGGCCGGTTCCGGCGGGGAGCATGAAGCCCCAGCTCGCCGCCAGCGCGGCGGGCAGGGCGAGCAGCACCGGATCAGCGCCCAGCGCCACCACCAGCGCCGCCACCACCGGCACGATCCCCGTGGCGGTTGCGACATTGCTGGCGAATTCGGTCACGAGAATCACCAGCGCCGTCACCGCCAGCGCGACCAGCACCAGCGGCCACCCGGACAGCGGCAGCAGCGCCTGCCCGACCCAGGCCGCCAGCCCAGACGCCTGCATCCCCGTCGCCAGCGCAAGCCCGCCGCCGAACATCAGGATCATGCTCCATGGTGCGCGCTCGGCCTCCTTCCACACCAGCAGCGGGCGGCCTGTCCCGTCGGGCAGCAGGAACAGCGCCACGGCCATGATGACCGCGATGGTGCCGTCGGTCCATGACCCCTTGGGCAGCAGCGGTGCGACCAGCGGCTGCGTCACCCAGGCGACAAAGGTGAGGGCCACGAGCGGCACCAGACGCTGCTCGGGTGCGCTCCAGCGGGCATGGCTTGCGATCGCGGCGCGCGCGGCGGCGACATCGAAGGGATGCTCCGCCACCCGCTGCACCCGCGCGACGATCCATGCCGCAAGCGGCACACTCAACAGCACCAGCGGCACGCCATAGAGCGACCATTCGGCAAAGGTGATCCGCACCCCCGCGATCTCGTCAAGCAGGCCGACTGCAATCGCATTGGTGGGCGATCCAACGATCGTGCCCAGCCCGCCGATGCTGGCGGCAAAGGCGATCCCCATCGGCAGGGCCCCGAAAATGCCGTCCTGTTGCAGGAGT
>RDXA01000141.1 GCA_004292705.1 Sphingomonadales bacterium
GGGTGGCGCCCAGAGCCTCCATCGCCGCGACGGTGTTTTCCAACACGCCTTCCACCGCGCCGCGCCACCCGGCATGGGCCGCGCCCACGACGCCTGCCTTGTGATCGGCGAACAGGATCGGTCCGCAATCAGCCGTCACTATACCGAGCACGATACCGGGCGTTGCGGTGACGACCGCGTCGGCGACCGGGCGGCCTTCGGCGGCATCACCCCACGGCACCGTGACGGAGACCACATCGGGCGAGTGCACCTGATGGGGCGCGGCGAGCGTGCCTCCGGGGAAGATCGCGGCGGCGGCAGCAGCGCGCAGGCTGCGCACCTCGGCACCGTCACCCGGCCCGCCGAAGCCGAATTGATGCGCCCCCCCCGCGCTCCCGAAAAAGCCGTGCGGGACGCCCCAGCCTTCCAGCGAGCGGCTGACCTGCTCGAAGGTATCGCGCGACAAGTTGCCTGACGCCAAGATGCGTTCAAGCTCCGCCTTCATCAGCGCAGCACGCACCGGCTCGATCCGCCGCCAGCGCCCCAGCGAGGGCACAAAGCGGGCGGCCGTCTGCGGGTTGATCGGGTCGAGCGCGAGGATCACGTCGGCGACCATGCGGTACCCCTCGCCATCGGCCTTGTGGAAGCCCTTGGGGTTGCCCGCAAAGGCCATGTGGAGCGAGCGCACGCGGTTGGGGTTCTTCATGGTAAAGTCAGGATGCTCGGCCAGCGTGCGGACATGCGCGATCACATCCGGATGGAGCGAAAGCGCCTGCAGGGTGAACCACTTGTCGATCACCAGATCATTGCCCTTGAAGCGCTGGTAGAACGATGCGAGCCGCGCCTCGCGCTCGGGGCAAACGAGTCCGCACAGCACCATCAGCGCGCCTTGCCGGTCGGTCATGTTGTCTGCGGCGTCATATTGCGCCGCTGCCAGCGTGGCGGCGCGCAAAGGATCAGCGGCAGCGATCAGGCCGAGGGCGATCGTCTTGACCTTGCGCGCCCCGCGTCCCGCCGGATCGTCCAGCGGGACTGCCGAAGCGCGAGCGTGCAGGGCATCCAGCTCTGCCGCAAGCGCGGTGCCGATCGCGGCCTTCAATTTTTCGCGCGCAGCATGGATCGCACCGGGATCGGCCTTGCGCTCGCCTGTCGCCATGGTTTCGAACAGGTAGGTTTCGCTCGGCAGGACCAGCAATTCACCGCGCATCGCATCATCGAGCGCAGTGTCCGCAAGGCTTGAGCGGAAGGCGCCAATGATGGCCGCCTCGCCCGCCGCCTGTTCCTCTGCCGACAGCGTGCCGCTCGCGGTGCCGACGAGGTGGCCGACCGCCAGTTCCTGCAAGGCCTCCGACCGAGCGAAGGGATCATCGTCCTGCGCGGCGAGGAACACCAGATCCTCACACGCCAGCGTACGCTCGATCACCACCGGAGCGGTGAAGCCGCGATTGATCGAGATCACCGGATCGGGGCCGGCCAGCGGAAGGGCAAAGCTCTGCTCGTCCTCGGTCAGCACAATCAGCTGCTCCGCCCCCAGCGCGCCGCCGCGCGCATGGACCGCAACCCTGAGCGGGATCGGCATAGGCAGCTTGTCGGGCTGGCCCGGAGTGGCGGGGACGGTCTGGTACAGGCTCAGGGTGACGGTATCGCCCTCCACGGCTTGGCGCACCGCGACCCGAGGCGTTCCCGCCTGCGCATACCAGCGCCGGAATTGGGCAAGGTCGATCCCGGCCCCGTCCTCGATAGCGCGCACGAAGTCTTCACAGGTCGCCGCCTCGCCGTCGTGACGGTCGAAATAGAGGTCGGTGCCGGCGCGGAACCGCGCTTCGCCCACCATCGAGCGGATCATGCGGATCACCTCAGCGCCCTTGTTGTAGACGGTCGCCGTGTAGAAATTGCTGATCTCGCGGTAGGAATCCGGGCGGATCGGGTGCGCCAGCGGCCCGGCATCCTCGGGGAACTGGGCGGCACGCAGGATGCGCACGTCCTCGATCCGCTTGACCGCTTCCCCGCGCATGTCCTGCGAGAACAACTGGTCGCGCAGCACGGTGAAGCCCTCCTTGAGGCTGAGCTGGAACCAGTCGCGACAGGTGATGCGGTTGCCCGACCAGTTGTGGAAATACTCGTGCGCGATCACGCCTTCGACCGCGTCGAAATCGGCGTCGGTCGCAGTGTCGGGGTCGGCCAGCACGTATTTGGTGTTGAAGACGTTGAGCCCCTTGTTCTCCATCGCCCCCATGTTGAAATCGCTGACCGCGACGATGTTGTAGAGATCGAGGTCATATTCGCGGCCGAACACCTCCTCGTCCCACTGCATCGAGCGGTGGAGGGATTCCAAGGCGTGGTCGGTGCGGGCGAGGTCTTCGGCACGGACCCAGATGTTGCATTCGACCTCGCGGCCCGAGGCTGTGGTGAAGGGCTTGGAATTGGCGACCAGATCGCCTGCGACCAGCGCGAACAGATAGGACGGCTTGGGCCAGGGATCGTGCCATTCGGCCCAGTGGGTGCCGTCCTCGCCTTCGCCCGCTTCGGTGCGGTTGCCGTTGCACAGCATAATCGGGAAGGCAGATTTGTCGCCCGTCATGCGCACGGTGTAGACCGACAGCACATCGGGGCGATCGGGGAAGAAGGTGATGCGGCGGAAGCCTTCGGCCTCGCACTGGGTGCAGAGCATCCCGTTCGAGGCATAGAGACCCATCAGCTGGGTGTTGGCGGACGGATCGATTGCGGTCTCGATCACGATCAGATGGCTGTCTTCGCACAGCGGGACGATCAGGTCGGCCCCGTCCATGCGCCAGTCGGCAGCCTGGCCGTCGACACTGACGCCGAGCGGCACGAGGCTGTCGCCATTGAGGCGGATGGTGTCGGCATGATCGGCCCGGGCGTTGCGCTGCACCGTAAGTTCGGCGCGCACGCGGGTGCGGGCAAGGCCGAGATCGAAGTCGAGCTTCACCTCCGGCACCAGCCAGCCGAACGGGCGATAATCCTCGCGCAGGATGATCGGCGGCTGATGCGGGCTCGGCGCCGCATCGGCGAGTTCGGGGTTGCCTTCGGGGTTCGTCGGGGTCGTGGCGATATCCATACGGTCGTCTCTACCCGTTCGTGTCGAGCGTAGTCGAGACACATTCGCCGGGTCTCTCGAGTTCAACCTGCGGTAGTGCGTTGCCACCGCTCGACACGAACGGCACTAAGGGCTCATGACGCAGCTATTGATTTTCGGCCTCGGCTACACCGCAACGCGCATCGCCGCGGCGATGACGGCGCGCGGATGGCAGGTTCGTGCCACTGGCAGCGCAGGGAACATCGCCTTTGCCGACCGCGCGGGCGTGCTGGCAGCGCTGGGCGAGGCGACGCACATCCTTTCGTCCGTCCCGCCGGAGCGCGCCGGGGGCGATCCGGTGCTGGAGGCCTATGACGAGGCGCTCGCGGGAAAGCCGTTGTTCTACCTCTCTTCCACCGGCGTCTATGGCGACCGCGCCGGGGCATGGGTGGACGAGGCGACGCCGACCATCGCGCAATCGGGGGAAGGCCGCAGAAACGCGCGGGCCGACGCCGATCTGGCATGGCTGAACAAAGGCGCACGGGTGTTCCGTTTGCCTGGGATCTACGGGCCGGGGCGCTCTGCACTCGACCGGGTGCGCGAAGGCAAGGCACGGCGGATCGACCTGCCGGGGCAGGTGTTCAGCCGCGTCCATGTTGATGATATCGCGAGCGGCGTGGTGGCCGCGCTGGTGCAGGATGCACCGCCGGGGGCCTACAACCTCGGCGATGATCTCCCGTGCAGTGGCAACGAAGTCACCGCACACGCCTGCCGGTTGCTGGGTCTGCCGCTGCCGCCGCTCGAAAGTCTGGAGGAAGCCAACCTGTCCGACATGGCCCGCGGGTTCTATGCCGAGAACCGCCGAGTCGCCAATGGCAAGGCCAAGCGGGTGCTGGGGTGGACGCCGCGCTATCCGACCTATGTCGAGGGGTTGGCGGGGCTGCTTTGACGAGCATCAGCCTGAATTGCAGGCTGAGTTGGGTTCACACGGAGACCACAGAGGAAAGGAGAACGCCGAGATCGGGCGACCTGCGCCGCAGGCATTGCGCTTCAGGATCGAGAACCTTGGGCAAGCCTGCGGCTTGGAGCAATGTCTCAGCGGCCTCCTTTCCTCCGTGGCCTCTGTGCAAACCCCCTTTACCGCTTCTGCCTTGACCGGAGCGCCAACCCCATCCCCAGGAGCGCCAGCGCCATCCCGCCAGCCGAAAGCGCATCCCACACGAAGCCTTCAAACATAGTCGACAGCAGCATCGCTACGCACACGGTGACGATCCCGTTATAGGCGGTCTTCCCCGCCCCGATCTCGCGCACCAGATTGTAGTGCAGCGGGAAAGTCACCACCGATCCGATGATCGCGAGATAGGCCGTCCCCGCCCAGAATTGCCAGTCATTTGGCACCGTGGGTGGCCCGACAGTGACCAGCGCATAGGCCAGGTCGAAGATCGTCCCGTAAAGCATCGCCCAGGCCAGCAGGCTCACCATCGGCACCCCGCGCCCGGTGGGATTGGCCTGCACCACATTGGCAATCGAAGCGGACAGCATCCCTCCGACGGCAAGCACGATGCCGAGGCCGACATTTCCCCCGAGGGGGGCAGCGTTCCATTCGTGCACCAGCAACATCGCCACGCCGGCAATCGCCACAAGGCTCCCGCCAATGAAACCGCCCGCCACCTTCTCGCCAATGAAAGCCCGCGCAAAAATCGCATTGGGCACCATCAGCAGCGCGAACATCACCGCGACGATGCCCGAGGTGATGTGCTGTTCGGAATGATAGACGAACAGGAAATTGCCGCTGAATTGCGCGATACCCACGCCCAGCGCCAGCAGGTGTTCGGGCCGGTTGAGCTTCAGCCGGTTGCCCATCGCCAGCGCCAGCACGAACAGCGCCGGGGTCGCCAGCATGAAGCGGTAGAACACGCCCCATGCTGCGGGCACGTCGGCGATCTGCCCGGTGATCACGAACCAGGTCGATCCCCAGATCGTGCCGGTCAGCATGAAGGGGATCAGCACCTTGGGGCTGAGCATCGACGGGGCGGCGGGAATGGTCACAGCGCGGCGATGGCCTTGCCAAGCGCCTGAGCATCTTCGGCGCGGGTGTTCCAGGCGGTGACAAAGCGGGCGGAATCCGGGCCCCAGTCGTAGAAAGCGAAATCCTGTGCCCTCAGCGCGGCACGCTCATCGGCGGTGAGGCGCACGAACAGCTCATTCGCCTCGACCGGATGAAGCAACCGGTCCGCGCACCCGCTCGCCACTTCGCGCGCGGCGGCATTGGCGTGGGCCGCATTGGCGAGCCACAGCCCGTCCTCCAGCATCGCGAGGATCTGCGCGGCGAGATAGCGGCCCTTGCATTGCAGGTGCCCGGCACGCTTGCGGCGATAGCGCACCTGATGCGCGGCCTCGGGATCGAACAGGATCACCGCCTCCGCCCCCATCCCGCCGTTCTTGATGAACCCGAAGGCCAGGCTGTCGACCGGGCCGCTCGCCGCCCGCGCCGCTGCTTCGGGCGAGCCGCCCAGAAACGCCGCGGCATTGGCGAAGCGCGCCCCGTCCATGTGCAGGCCAAGCTGGCGCTCCTTCGCAAATTCTCCCAGCGCCGCGAGCTCTGTGGGGCGATAGGTGCGGCCATATTCGCTGGCCTGCGTGATCGCGATAGCGTGCGGCTGCACCTGATGCACATCGTTGCGGATCGGATCGATCAGCGCCGCGATATCGTCAGGCGTCAGCTTCGCGCCGTCGCCTTCGGCCAGCATCAGCTTCGCGCCGTGCAGGAAGAACCCGGGCGCCCCGCCCTCGTCCACCTCGATATGCGCCTCGCGGTGGCACACGACCCCGCCATGGGGGCTGCACATCGTGGCGAGCGCGAGGCAATTCGCTGCCGTTCCCGTTGCCACCCACAGGCCTGCACATTCGCGCCCGAACAGTGCGGAGAAGCGCGCATCGAGTTCGGCAGAAAGGCTGTCGCCATCGTAAGGATTGTCCGGCTGATCCGCCTTGCGCATGGCCTCCCACAGGTGAGGGTGGACGGCAGCCGCGTTGTCGGACAGGAAAGGCTTGGACAGGGTCATGGGTTCACGCCCTTAGCCGCACATTCAGGCGTGACAAGCGGGAGCAGGCAGACATGAGCGAACAAAGCGCAGACCTGACAATTACCCACCATGTGCAGGGCGCAGGGGGGCGCTATGTTGCGAGGCTGAAAGACGCGGCCGAGCAGGGCTATCTGGAATGGGAGCCGGGGGGCGCGCGGGACGGGCGCGAGGTGCGCATCGCCGCCCACACCATCGTGCCGCGCGCGATTGGCGGGCGCGGGGTGGCAGGAGCACTGGTCGCCCGGCTGATCGAGGACGCCGGGCGACAGGATTTTCTGATCCGTCCCGATTGTTCCTACGTAGCGAAGAAGTTCGACGAACACCCCGACTGGGCATCGCTCAGGGCCTAGCGCCGCCCCCTGCTAGCGCGGGGCTGCGCGCAGCCCTCTGGGCTACCTTGGCGGTGGTCATGCTTCAGATCGGACTGGGTGGCTGGGTGAGCACTAACTACGCGGTGCTGGCCTGC
>RDXA01000142.1 GCA_004292705.1 Sphingomonadales bacterium
ACGCCGAGGAACTCGTAATCGTCGTCACACAGCGCGGAAAACCACGCGATTTCGCATTGTTGGGTCATTGCTTTGTCCTCGTCCAAGTCTTGTGTTTTATCGGGCGGCCTCAGGGCAAAGGCACGCCCCGCGCGGCGACCAGCACCGCGTACCACTCGGTCCGCATCCAGCGCACGCCGAGCGCCGCGGCCCCCTCAGCAATCCGCGCGGCGTTCTGCGATCCGATGATCGGCACGATCCCCGCCGGATGCGCCATCAGCCAGCTATAGGCAGCAACCGTGCGCGAAACGCCCTGCGCCTTGGCCACCACATCGAGCGCGGCCGCGACCGCCGTGTCGCGTGCTGTCTCCGGCGCAGCCAACCGCCCGCCGCCCAGGGGCGACCACGCCATCGGGGTCAGGCCCAGCATCATCGCCTGATCCAGCTCGCCATTCTCGAAGCAGTCGATCCGCAGCGGGCTGATTTCCGGCTGGGTCGTCACCAGTTTGGTGCCGAGGAAGTGGTTCAGCGCCGCCGTCTGGGCCATCGTGAAGTTCGACACGCCCAGCGTGCGCACCTTGCCGCTCGCATCCGCGCTCTGATCGTAGGGCAGCGGGGGCAGGATGCCGCCCTTGGTCGCCAGCACCATCTGGTCGCGCAGGGCCGGTTCCGCGCTGAGCACTTCGCCCAGCAGCACCTCGGCATCGCCGAACCCGCCTGCCCCATCGAAGCCGTAGATGTCGGCCGTGTCGAGGAAGGTGATCCCCGCATCCAGCGCCGCGTGCACCAGTTTGGCCGCCTCGGCCACGGTGCGGCCATTCTCGGTCAGCCGCCACATTCCCCACGCGATGGGGGAGACTTCGATGCCGCTCGCACCAAGGGCGCGGGTGGCAGGCGGCAGGGGCAATTCACTCATTGTCAGTTCCTCTTGGGTGGAGCGACCGAGGCGCGCTCGACAAGGTCGTGGGGCAGGCGCTTGTGGGTGATGTCCCCGCCTGCGATCAGGATTTGGGTGGCGGTGCGCGCCAGATCGGCCATCGGCTGGCGGATGGTGGTCAGCGGCGGCCAGACGGTGCGCGCCAGCGTGGTATCGTCGAACCCCGCCACCGACAGATCGGCGGGCACGTTGATCCCCCTGTCATGCGCCACCGCGAGCACGCCTGCGGCCATATCGTCGTTAGAGGCGAAGATCGCGGTCGGGCGTTCGGACTGATCGAGCAGGGCATTGGCACCGGCCACGCCGCTGTCGAAATCGAACTCGCCGTCCACCACAAGGCTCGGTTCGAACGGGATACCCACCCGGTCGAGCGCGCGGCGGTATCCGAACAATCGGTCATCCGAGGCCATGTGATTGGTATGGCCCTTGATGAAGCCGATCCGGCGGTGGCCTGCGTTGATCAGATGGGTGGTCATGTCGTCCGCGGCCTGCGCGTCGTCCATGAATACGCTGGAAGTCAGCGCGTGGTTGGTGCCGGGCGAAATCCGCACGAACGGCACGTCCATCGTCTCCAGCGCGCGCAGCACGGGGTCGCAATCGGTGACGGGGGAGGAGAGGATGATGCCGTCGACATGCGTCTCGCTCACCAGCCCGCGCACCTGCTCGCCCACCCGCGGATCGGCGACGTCGACGGGTTGCGCCAGCAGGCGGATCCCCGCCTCGTGGCACACATCCCAGCACCCTTTCTGGATCTGGAACATGTAGTAGGGGCTGTGATTATCGTAGATCAGCGCGACCTGCCCCGACTTCGCGCCCGACAGGATGCGCGCGGCCACGGACGGGCGGTAATCGAGTTCCGCCATCGCCTTTTCGACCCGCTCGCGCAGCTCCGCGCTGACGTAGGGGTGGCCGTTCATCACCCGGCTCACCGTCTTGACGGCAACCCCGGCGCGGGCGGCGACATCGCGGATGTTGGCGCGACTCATGCGGCCATCTCCGCAAAGAGCGACGCAAAGGCGCTGTCCGCACGGTAGAACACCGGCGGCGCGCCGATGGGGGCAGGCACGTCATGCCACCCGGGCACGTGGGGCTCGCCACTCCAGAGATGCCGCCACGCCCCTTCCGGCAGATAGACTTTGCGCATGCGAGCCCCCGCTTCGATCACCGGTGCCACCATCATGTCTGCGCCATAGAGGAACTGATCCTGAATGGTGAAGGTTTCGCGATCTTCAGGGTGGTGGAGGAACAGCGCCCGCTGGACCGGGAGGCCGTTCGCTGAAGCTTCGCGTACGAGGTGAGCGACATAAGGGGCAAGGCCCGCGTGGACGCGGCTCCAACGCACGAAAGCGGCGATGAGCTGGGGGGTCGAATCGATCTGAAGATTGTCATCAGGCCGGTTGCCTTCGTGGGTGCGCATCACGGGGCTGAACGCGCCCAGCTCATACCAGCGCAGCAGCAGCTCTTCGGTCCGCACATTGCCGAACAGGCTGGTATAGCCGCCGACATCGGAATGGCTGACAGCGTTGCCGACCAGCCCTGATGACAGCGCAGCGGTGATGACCGTGCCGATCCCGTCATGGCGCGAGAAATCGACCGACTGGTCGCCTGCCCACAGCAGCGGGCAATGCGCCTGCACCCCGGTGTGCCCGGCGCGCATGAACCACAGCACTTCGCCCGTCTTGCCCCGCGAGGCAACCGCGCGGGCATTGACCTCGGCCCAGCGCACCGGCCAGCGGTTGTGCTCCTGCATGGGGTCGCCATCATGGAGCCTGAGGTCTGTGGGAAGGTATTCGCCGAAGTCCGCCATCCACCCGTCGAGCCCGAAATCGAGCATCCGCTTGCCGATCACCTCCTCGGCAAACCACGCGGCGGCTTCCGGGTTGGTGAAGTCGACCACGCCGGCGTGGAATTCGCCGAAATCGACCGCATAGGCATCGTCACTGTCGAGGCACTTTGCGAAATAGCCCTTGGCCGCAGCCTCCGGGTAAAGCGGGCCGTCGACCGCGAGATAGGGGTTCACATAGCCGAGGAAGCGGATGCCCCGTGCCTTCAGCGCTGCGATGCGGGCGGGGAGATCGGGGTAGCGTAGCGGATTCCATTGCCAGTCCCAGAACAGCCGCCGACCGAAACTCGTTTCGCGGATGCCGACCCAGTCCTCGCACCACAACCCGCTGACGGCCGCACCTGCCTCGATCAGCGCCTCGAGCCGGTCAAACGAGCGTTCGCCTTGCTTGAGGCCGACCACCGCCCCGCCCAGCGCCCAATCGGGAAGCGCCTGACGCGGGCCGAAGCGTGCGCCGAGTTGGCGAGTGAGTTCCGCAGGTGCGCCCTCGAACAGGTCGATTGCGACCTTGCCGGACCACACATGCACACGAAGCCTTGTGGGCTCGCGGGCGTCCAGCTCGACATATTCGGTGTTGGCAAAGCTGATCGCCCAACCACCCGAGCACAGTACGGTGGGCTCAGGATAATTGGTCGTCCAGTAATCTCCGCCTGCAAAGGAGCCATCGGCGCTGGCTTGGTCCGTCAGGGGCGTGCCGGGTTCGCGGCCCACCCCGGGCTCGCTGGTCCAGATCGGAAAGGTTCGACCGTTGAGCACGAGATAGCTCATTTGCTCACCCCCGCCCCAAAGCACGTCTGCGGAGGACAGCGAGAAATCCAGCGTGATGCGGTCGTGGCGCGAAAGCGCCTCGACCGTCAGCCGCGATGCACCGGACGCAAGTGTCACGGCCACTTCGGCATCGCCATCGGCGTTCGCCAGCACGACCCTGCCGCCGGGTTCGCGATTGCTGCGGATAAGTGGCGATGCTGCCACACTGGCATCAGCCAAGCGGAAATTGCCCCGCACCATCGTTACGGATGGATCGCCCTTAGCCACTGAAATAGAAGGATAACCATGGGCGTGATGAAGGATCGTTCGGCCCGCAAGCTGCAGGTCCAACCCCTCGTCTGAAAGCACCAGTTGCACCATTCCCGCCCTGCATTTTGGCTCCGGCCCGCCCCTCGGCCGTGTCTGACACCGCTTGACAGATCAAGACAGAAAGCGCAACCCGACCAGCGAAAGATCGACCGCTCGGGCGCGGGTCTTCAAGCTTGTCGCCCGCCAGAATCGATCACAAAGCAGGGGAGAGAACGATAATGCCCGCCACCACCCGGATTGCGCTCAAGGCGCTTGCCCTTTCCGCCAGCACTCTGGCGCTCGTCCACACCGCGCCGGCCCTGGCGCAGGTCGAGGAAATCGTCGTAACCGCACAGAAGGTCGAGGAAAACGTCCAGGACGTGCCGATCGCAATCACTGCCGTTTCAGGCGACCGGCTTGATCAGGCCGCAGTCTTCAGCCTCGAGAACATCGGAGCTGTTATCCCCTCGGTGACCTTCCGCAAGGGCACGACCAGCGCCAACAGCGCAATCGTGATGCGCGGCGTGGGCACCATCAGCTTCTCGGTCGCAGCCGAGCCCAGCGTGTCCACCGTTGTCGACGGCGTGGTGCTGTCGCGTTCGGGCCAGGCCTTCATGGACCTCGTCGATATCCAGCGGCTCGAAGTGCTGCGCGGGCCGCAGGGCACGCTGTTCGGTCGCAACGCTTCGGCTGGTCTCGTCAATATCGTTTCCGAAGGCGGCACGGACACCTTCGAAGCCGAAGCCAGTGCCGACTGGTTCGAGGGCGAGGAATACCGCATGCGCGCGGCGATTTCCGGCCCGCTGGCAGAGAACCTCACGGTCCGCCTGACCGGCTTTTACGGCAGCTTCGATGGCAATATCACCAATATCAACGGCGGCACCAACCGCGAGGTCAATGGCTATGAGCGCTATGGCGTGCGCGGGATCGTCGACTATGATGACGGCGGCAACAAGGTTCGCCTGATCGCCGACTATTACAAGGCCGACGATGATTGCTGCGCCGACGTTACCGGCGCCAGCCGCGGTGCGCAGCAGGATGCCGAGCTGAACCTGCCCGGCGGCGTCGCGATCGGTGAGAAGCAGCGCTTCATCAACCACAACCTCGTCACCAGTACGGAAGACGAACAGTGGAGCCTGACCGGTTCGGGCGATTTCGAGATCAGCGACACCCACACGCTCAGCGTCGTGCTCGGCTATCGCAACTGGTTCAACCGCGAACTGCGTGAAGGCGACTTCCTGCCGCGGGCACTGACGAACGCCGGCGAGCTGCACGATGATGGCGTGGTCAAGACCGAACAGGTCTCCGCCGAAATCCGCATCGCTTCGGACCAGACCAAGCCGTTCTTCTACCAGGCGGGCGTGTTTGCCTGGCAATCGGACAACACGCAGGATTTCACCCGCCGCAACATCACCTGCGCTACCTCGACCCTGCCGGTCGATCCACGCACCGGGGCGCGGCCGTGCAACCTGTCCGACCGGGTCAACACGCTGTTCCCGACCGCCACCTCGCGCAGCGAAGTGCGTTCGGTGAACTATGCGATCTTCAGCCAGGCGACCTATCGCTTTACCGAGCAGCTCTCGCTGACCGGCGGCCTGCGCTATACGTGGGATGATCTCCAGTTCACCCACATCCGCGCGCCCGGGGTTAACGCCACCACCGGCCTGCCTGCGACCGGACCCGGCGTCGTCGGTGCCCCGGCGGGCGGTCTGGTGACGGCTGGCGGCAACGGCACCAACATCAGCCGCGGGGAAACCACCAACGGCAATCTGTCGGGCCGTGCAGTGATCCAGTTCGAGCCGACCGAAGACGTCATGCTCTACGGTTCCTACACCCGCGGCTACAAGGGCCCGGCCTTCAACGTGTTCTTCAACCACACCGCGCCCAACAATGCGCGGCCGATCGACGAGGAGCTGTCGGACAGCTTCGAAATCGGGGTGAAGTCGCAGTTCCTCGATGACCGGGTGCAGCTCAACGTTTCCGCCTTCACGGTCGAGTATGACGGGTTCCAGGCCAACAACTTCATCCTGATCAACGGCGCAACGGTCTCGAACCTGACCAATGCCGGTACGGTCAAGAGCGAGGGCTTCGAGGCTGACCTGATCGTTGCGCCGATCGACGGGCTGAACCTGCGCGCCAGCGCGGCCTATGCCGATGCGCGGGTCAAGGAGTTCAACCCCAACCCGCTGACCAACGCGCCGAGCGCGATCAACGGCACCCAGCTGCCGCTCGCGCCCAAGTTCGTCTACACCATTGGCGGCGACTATACGACCGATCTGGGCGATGCGGCGGTGCTGTACCTCAACACCGATTACCGTCACACCAGCCGCCAGTTCTCGGACCTGGGCAATGTCGGCCCGATCGATCCTTACGGCATCTGGAACGCTTCGGTCGGCTTCTCTGACCCCGAAGACAAGTATCGCATCACCTTCCACGCCCGCAACATTGCCGACGAGGGCTATGTGCTGCTCAACATCGAGAATGGTCGCCGCCTGCAAATCCCGCGCGATGCGGACCGCTATTTCGGTGTGAGCCTGCGCGCTCGCATTCGTTGATCGGCGCAAATCCGTGACGTCAAGCAGGGCCGTCGGAGCAATCCGGCGGCCTTTCTTGTCTTCGCCGCCGCTTGCCCCCTCCTATCCAAGCGCCCTAGGAACCCGTGATGGCCATCGCTGAAAGCCCCCTGCCCCAACCTGCGCCCATCACCGCTCGGCTGCGCTGGTCGCTGTTTACAGTGCTGTGCATCGCCGGGGTGTTCAACGCGATGGATCGTCCGATCATCGCCATCCTGAAGCCCGACATGATGGCCGATTTCGGCTGGAGCGACAGCGACTTCGGCGATCTGGCCGCCGTCACGCAGTTCTCTGCCGCGTTTGCCTTCCTCTTCACCGGCTGGCTGGTTGACCGGCTCGGGGTGAACCGTTCGATGCAGGTGGGTGC
>RDXA01000143.1 GCA_004292705.1 Sphingomonadales bacterium
GCCGCTCTTCCCGCAATGCGGCTTTTCGAGCCGCGCAATCGCCATCCTCGACCATTGCGGCGTCGCCTATGAAAGCGTCGACGTGCTGCAGGACATGGAAATCCGTCAGGGCATCAAGAGCTTCTCCGACTGGCCAACGATCCCGCAACTTTATGTGAAGGGCGAATTTGTCGGCGGCAGCGACATCATGATGGAAATGTTCGAAGCGGGCGAATTGCAACAGTTGATGGACGAAAGCGGCGTCGCAAAGGCCGGGTGACATCCTGCCTCGCCGCCGCAGCCGCCTCTCTTCCAGGTAGCGCACAAAAAAACGCTCCGCAGGACCAGTGCGGAGCGTTTTTTGTTTTTCGGGGAGGCGCAACCCGGAGACCAGGAAGGGTCGCGCCTCTCGTCGAAGACCATTGGAACCGCAAATATCACTGCATGGTGCGTGCCAAATCCAGCAAAATACTGAAATATATAATTTTTTCATGATCCGGGCAGCATGCCCCGGGGGGCAATTGTAAAGTCATCCGACACCCACTCACCAATCCGGCAGTCTTGCGCCTTGGCTCTTGGCAAGCGCCTGCCGCACGGCCATCCTCTGCCTTGATGAGCACCGATTCAGGCCCTGAGGGCATCCCCGCCGCGACCATCATTATCTTCCGCAATGCTCCCGATGGCGGCGCACCTGAAGTGCTGATGACTGTGCGCTCGCGCAATATGACCTTCGCGGGCGGCATGGCGGTGTTCCCGGGCGGGCGGGTTGATCCCGAGGATCATGCCCTGGCCGATGCTGTGGCGACGGCACACGGTCTTCCTGTCGATGAAGCCGCGCACCAGATCGCCGCCGTGCGCGAGACGCTCGAGGAGACAGGTCTTGCGCTCGGACTGGCAGGAGAGATCAACGCCGCCAGCGCCGCCGCCGCGCGAACCATGCTGGCCGAGGCGGGTGCGCTCGCCCCGGTGCTCGACGCTTTCGGTTGGCGGCTCGACCTGGCGCAGATCACCCCCTTTGCCCGCTGGTTTCCCAAGAACGAGAACATTACCCGGGTCTATGACACGCGCTTTTATCTCGCCGATCTCGGAACGGGTGCGGTCGACGTGTCCATCGACCATGCCGAGAACACCCGGCTGTTCTGGACCTCGGCACAAGGGGCGCTGGATGCGGCGGAACGCGGCGAGATCAAGCTGATCTTCCCCACCCGCCGCAATCTCGAACGGCTCGCCCTGTTCGCCAGCTTTGCCGAAGCCAAGGCTCAGGCCGAGGCGATCCCGGTGCGCACGATCATGCCCCAGGTTACCGAGCAGGACGGCAAGCCATGGCTCACGATCCTGGCCGATGCGGGCTACCCGGTCACGGGGGAACTGCTGGAGAACGTGGCCCGGGGGTGATGTCACGGGAAGACGTTGCAGCCTCCCGGCAACCGTGATCGCGCGACGCGGCACGCCATCATGCGGCCGCGCCTCCCGCGTTTGAGCGAACGGGAGCCTTACAGATCCAAAAATAGCTCGCCAAGCAACCAGCTACTCGGATCACGACAACCCTTGCCATTTGCAATGCCTTGCCGTGATCGATACGTTCCGGGCTTGGCGAAGGGGAGCCAGGGGGGACTGATATGCGCCTTTTGATCGGAATTGCAGGCCTATTGGCGTCTTCCACCGTCGTTGCTGCACAGGATGCTTCGCAGTTGGAGCGGGCGTCCGATGCGCCCTATGGTTATCACCGGACCGTTGGACCCGATGTCGTCGACTGGCCTACGGCAGAAAAACTGGACTATTTGCTAACACTGTGGAGACTGGAGTCCGTTCCTTCCGAACCGACTGACTTCGTTGCTTCGGCGATTTATAAATTCTCGTCTCCTGATCGTCATTATCCCGATTTTTTTACGCAGACCACTTATCGTGATAACATGTTCTTCAGACCGGCTAGTCAGTTTCCCGGCGATTGCTCCGCACTGATAGAGCGCGAAATGACCAAAATGCTGTCGGAAGACATCCGCACGGCGCTGGGGATAGAATTTCGGCAGATGGAGGGTGTGGGGGGATACTTCCTGCCCATGAGTCAATGGAATTTTAGCGACGAAGCCTTCGTCTTCCACACGCCCCCGAATGATCGACAGGCCCTGCCGCTATGGGAGGACGAAGATATCTCCGAACCGGACAATCGTGGCCATTCGTTGCGTAGATTTTTGCGTCCTTTCGAAGAAGGTGACGTTATTGACGTCAGGCCGGGGTCCGCAATCCTGCCCGACGATTACATCGCGTTTTTGCAGAGGCTACAATATCGAACGCCCAAAGGCGCCTGTACTTTCACACACAACCGCGGAGGCTCCACTTATTCCGTATCTGTTTATATTCCAATCATTCTCGGATCACCCAAGGCTCAGGCCAAGGCGTCAGTCGCCGAGGCTCCAAAGCCAATCGCGCCGACAAGCTCTGCGCCGAAAGGCGGCGAACATACGCTGACCCGCACGCCCCCGACACAAGTGCCACCCGCCGCGCCCGCCAAGGTGATGTACAGGCCGGGCGAGCGGCCCCGCCCGCCCGAAGCTCCCAGGCTTCCGCCCTGTCCTGGGCCAACGGCCTGTGTTGCTGGTGAGGGTGCACCCGAAACCGCCGAAGGCCGGGCCTACAAGGAGAGGTTGCGCGCCTACGAGGCCGCGTTGCGGGATTTTGAGGCCAAGGAAGCCGAAGCCAAGGCGGCGGTTGCCGCACTCAACAAAGACAATGCTGCCAAATATGCGGCAGAGCAAGCTGCCGCCAAACAGCGGCATGACAACGCGGTTGCCGCACGTGAGGCCCGGATCGTGTCGGATCAGGCGGCTCACAATGCAAAATTGCGCGCACACCGCGAGGAGACTCTGCGATTGGCACGCCAACATGAAGCCGCGATGGCCGAATGGCGGCGAAAGACGGCAGCATGCCTGGCCGGCGACCGGACGCAATGCGCGCCGCAGTGAGTTGATCGAGGCTCTCGGCAGTTTCTGATGGAAGTGGCGCGCCCGGCAGGACTCGAACCTGCTGCCTCAAGATTAGAAGTTGCGTCGTTCAGTTTCCATGCGTCCCATGATATAGCAATATCAATGCTTTGTGTGTATCATGCGGCCCATACGTTGCATGTTACCTCATGCCGTGTTACCTATCCCGTTACCTACTCACCCAAAGGTAACAGGCCATGCTCACAGACACTAAGGTTGCATCGATCAAGCCCCCGGTAACCGGGCAAGAGGAATACCCCGACGCAAAGGTGACGGGGCTGCGGCTTCGCGTGGGCGCTGGCGGCGCAAAGACTTGGACCCTACGCCGCCGCGTGGGCGCGAAAGTCATCAATCGCAAGCTGGGCACCTATCCCGCCACAAGCCTTGCCGGTGCGCGATCTGCGGCACTGGCGATGATCGAAGCCCTAGAGGCAACCGGCACCACGGCACCGCTCGACCGCACGTTCAGACAGGCCGCAGAGCGGTGGATAGAGGATAAGAAGCGCCCTACCCTGATCGAACGCCAGCTTGAATTGCACGTTTACCCCGATTGGGCAGACCGCAAGCTGATCGACATTAAGCGCGCCGAGGTTCGGGACTTGATCCGAGGGCTTGAAGGCGAGGTATTGCCTAACCGCGTTCTGGCGACCCTCAAGAGCATTTTCTCCCATGCCGTAAAACAGGATTGGCTAGAGCATTCGCCCGCCGATCACATTGACAAACCCAAGGCCGAGGCCGCGCGCGAGCGGGTGCTTTCCATGGATGAAATCGCCCGTGTCTGGCGCGCCGCCGGTTTGCTTGGCTATCCGGCTGGGCCATGGGTGCGGGTGCTTATGCTGACAGGACAGCGCCGCAGCGAGGTTGCCGGGATGCGCTGGGCCGACCTCGACCTAGAGGCCGGAACGTGGAGCCTCACAAGCGGACAGACCAAGGCCAAGCGCGCAAGCCTAGTCCCCCTTCCCGCCGCTGCGCTGGCAATCATCCGCGATATGCCGCGCGTGGGGGAATATGTTTTCGCCACTACGGCAAACACGCCGATGCGCGGCTTTGCCCGCGACAAGGCGCAGCTTGACCAGTGGATGGCGAGCAAAGGCGAGGGGCTTGCCGAGGCGTGGCGCTTCCATGATCTGCGGCGATCTGCGGCAACCCATATGGTGCGGCTGGGTATCCCCGAACTTGTCGTTTCCCGCGTCCTGAACCATGCCGTGCAGGGCGTAACGGGCAAGGTCTATGCCTTGCACAGCTATGCGGCTGAAAAGCGCCATGCGCTCGACACGTGGGCGGCTGAAATCGACCGCGCAGTGAATGGCGAGCGCGGCGACAATGTGGTGGCGATCAATGGCTGAGGGCTTTCAGATTGTGGCAGTCGAACGCCGGTGGCTCGACCAGCTTGACCGGCTCGACCCGCCCTTCCCCCATGATCTTTTCACTATCGCGCTCTCCCGCTTTATGTCGGATGCGAGGGAACCCGCCCCAAGGGCGGCGCGCGACCAGCTAGACGAAATTGCGGACGGCGCTGGGACACTTGCTGCGGCAATCGCTGGCGCATCGCCAGCCGCGCAAGAGGCAATGGCGCTGCGCGCCCATATGCACGGGGCTGACGAACTGCGGGCTTCAATTGGCGAGGCGTTACGAACCTTAATGGGCATAGCTGAGATGGCCCGCAGAGATATTGAACCGGCAGTCTCGAAAGGTTCGCCTATGTCGAAAAACACGCGGCTTGTTGCCGACCTTGCCAAGGTGATCCGCGCGCAAGGCGGCAACGCCGATGCAAGGCCGCAAGGGCCGCTAGTGCTAGCGTTCGGGATTGCGTTATCCGCTGCGGGGAAGCTTGTTGCCGATCCAGCCGCGACGGTTCGCAGCGCATTGGCAACGCTTGGGAAACAATAGGGCCAGAATAGGCGAATTGTCTTGCTTGCGCCTTGCTGCGCGGGTGGCCGATGTGTGTAGATACGTGGGCTTCATGGAAAACATGGAGCTTAAGCAATGCAGTTTCTCACACCGAAAGCGACCGCCGACAAGATTGCGTTGTCCCGTTCATCGCTCGACCGGATGGTGGCCGCAGGGCGCTTCCCAAAGCCAATTCACCTTACAGAACGCCGACTAGCCTATAACGCTGCCGTGGTTGAAGCGTGGATGGCCGCTCAAGTGGAGCGCGCGCAGTGACCACGAAAAACCCCCGCACCGGGTCGCGTGGTGCAGGGGTTTCGGTATCCTTGGCGGACGCTGAAACCTCTACTCGAAACCCGGCATTTTCGCAACCGCAGGCGCGCCCGTTCAAGGTCGTGATTGCCCGCGATGAAATCCGGGTGTTCCTGGGGGACATTCCCGCCGAGGAATATCAGGCCCGCGCGAAGCTTCGCAGTTATCGCAACGCGGCAACCGCGATGATTGCGGCAACCCATAGCGACACTGCGCGGGCTTTGGCTTGGCAGGTGATCGACTGGGCAAGCCCCTTCCTGTTTGACCGTGCCGCTCCGGTTGAATTGCTCGACCGTCTAAACGTGCTCGCATCCCGGCTGCTGAAAACGGCGATGACAGCCGAGGAAATTGACGCGCTTTTGCAAGTGGCGGTTGGCCATGATTGATGATCCGCGAATTGCTGCGCTCGCCCGCGCCGGTGAGGCTATGACGCTAAACGAGGCCGACCCCTTCGCGCTCGACCCCGGCGGCGGCGCTTTGCCCGACCGAACGGACACGGCAGGCAATGGGGGCGCGTTTCAATTCATGGCCGTGGGCGATCTACAATATCGCCCGCCTGAATTCCTTGTCGCCCTGTTGATCGAAACAAGCGTGCTGGCGCTGATCTTTGGCGACCCCGGTTGCGGCAAGTCGTTTATCGCAATCGACCTTGCCTTGTGCGTAGCGACCGAAACGCCCTTTCATGGCCATGCCGTCAAGCGCGGCCCGGTGTTCTACATTGCTGGCGAGGGTTTCAACGGGCTGGCACGGCGCTTTGCAGCGTGGGGCAAGGCTAGAGGCGTGGACATAAAGGGCGCGCCGCTATTCGTTTCGACCCGGCCCGCTCAATTCCTAGACGCTGGCAGCGCGCAGGCGGTTACTGAGGCGGTGCGTGGATTGGCAGCGCAGCACGGCGCGCCCGCCCTTATCGTGATCGACACGCTCGCCCGAAACTTTGGGCCGGGTGACGAAAACAGCACAAGCGAGATGGGCCAATTCATCGCGGCGATTGACGATCTGAAAGCGCAATTCCCCGGCTGCGCGGTGCTGATCGTCCACCACACCGGACACGG
>RDXA01000144.1 GCA_004292705.1 Sphingomonadales bacterium
GGCGGTGCCATTCCTGCTGGCCGCCGCGTTCATGTCGGCCCCGGGCGGGGTTCTGATGGCCAAGGTCATCATGCCTGACGTGCCCGCCCAGGGGAACGCAAGCGATGATGTCAGCTTGGCTGCGGGTAGCGATGCGCAACGTTCCGCCGCGGCACAGACGGGTGCCAGCCGGGCGGTGATGGTTGACGAGAACGGGCAGCAGGTCGAACTCCCCCACGCGCGTATCAGCGCGGTCGGTCCGGCGGCACTTGTCGAAGGCGGCGCCAAGGCCGACGAGGTGAGCGCGGCGGAAACCTTCGAGGAAGGCCAGCGCCCCGCCAACATTATCGAAGCCGCTGCACAAGGCACCCAGACCGGGGTCAAACTGGCGGTCGCAGTCGGCGCGATGGTGATGGTGTTTGTTGCGCTGGTGGCGCTCGCCAATGGCATGCTTGCCGGGATCGGCGGCGGGATCGTGACCATGGCGGATGGCATGGGCGCGCCGCTCAGCCCCGAAGCGTCGGCATGGCTGCAAGGCATCAGCTTCCAGAAGCTGCTCGGCTATCTCTTTGCGCCGGTGATGTTCCTCATCGGGATTTCCGATTGGAATCAGGCGCAGATCGCTGGCGGCTTGTTCGGCACCAAGATTGTGCTCAACGAGTTCGTGGCCTTCATCGATCTGGGCGCAATGCAGGCGGGCGAACTGACGGAACGCAGCCGTGCGATTGTCACCTTCGCCCTGTGCGGCTTTGCCAATTTTTCCTCGATCGCGATCCAGATGGCAGTGACCGGAGGTCTTGCCCCCAACCAGCGTCCGGTGATCGCGCGGCTTGGCCTCAAGGCGCTCGCCGCCGGGAGCCTCGCCAACCTGATGAGCGCCGCGCTCGCCAGCCTGTTCCTGCCGCTCTAGCCCCTTGGCAGCGCCGCGCACCCGGGTGTAAGGGCGCGGGCATGATCAATATCGCATCTGTCTCGCTCGCCCAGCCGCTTGAGACCATCGCCGACGAACTGGGCCGCAGCTTCGGGGAATACGGCTTTGCCGTGGTGCGCGATCACGGCATCCCGCAGAGTCTGATCGACGAGGCCGAGGCGGTCTCCAAGGCGTTCTTCGCCCTGCCCGAGAATGTAAAGCGCGCCTACCAGATCCCCGGCGGCGGCGGGGCGCGCGGCTACACCCCGTTCGGCACCGAAAGGGCCAAGGACGCCGAGGTGTTCGACCTGAAGGAATTCTGGCACGTCGGGCGCGATCTGCCCGAAGGCCATCCGCTCGCCCAATTCATGGCCCCCAATGTCTGGCCGACCGAAGTCGAAGGTTTCCGCGAAACGATGAGCGCGCTATTCCGCGCGTTCGAGGTCGCAGGGGGGCGCGCGCTAGAGGCGATTGCGCTGCACCTTGGCCGCCCGCGCGATTTCTTTGCCGCCAGCGTGGACGACGGCAATTCGGTGATGCGCCTGCTCCACTATCCGCCGCTGGGCGAAGGCGCGCCCGAGGGGGCGATTCGCGCGGCGGGGCATGAGGACATCAACACCATCACCTTGCTGCTGGGCGCCGAGGAAGCAGGGCTGGAGCTGCTGACCAAGGCGGGGGAATGGCACGCGGTCGATGTGCCTTCGGGCGCGCTGGTCATCAATGTCGGCGATATGCTGCAACGCCAGACCAACGGGCACTTGCGCTCGACCACCCATCGCGTGGTCAACCCGCGCGGGGAAGCGGCACGTCGGGCGCGCTATTCGATGCCGTTCTTTCTGCACTTCCGGCCCGATTTCCTGATCGAGCCGCTGCCCGAATGCATCGATGAAAGCGCCGCGACTTCTCCGCCTGCCCCCATCACCGCGCATGATTTCCTGATGCAGCGCCTGCGCGAGATCAATCTCGCCTGAGGCGGGGCGGCAGGGCTAGTAAAGCCGCTCGGCCAAAATCCCCAACGGCGTTGCTGCGATGCAACACCGATGCCTAGAAGATTTGGAAATTCAGAAAGTTATCTGGATTTCCAAAAACCGTGGCAGAGGAATCCGCTAAGCCCCCGCCGCAGTTTCATCAAATTGTCACAGAACAGTCGCTTTGGCGCAAGCATTACGGTCTAACGCCGCGTCAATCCCGTCCTCTCCATTCCACTGTTACAGGGGCTTTTATCCATGAAGCTTAAGTATCTCCTTGCCGCGAGCATCGTCAGCCTTGCCGCGACGACCACCATCGCCACCCCCGCTTTCGCGCAGGAAACCACTTCGACGGTTCGCGGCGATGTGACCGACCAGAACGGCGCGCCCATTGCCGGTGCGACTGTGGTAATCACCCACGTTCCCTCGGGCACCACCTCGACCCAGACGACCGACGCCAGCGGCAGCTTCAACGCGTCAGGTCTGCGTCTCGGCGGTCCCTTCACCGTGTCGGTGACGGCAGGCGGCTTTGAGACCATCGAGCAGGAAATCGGCTTCCTCGCCGCCGGCCAGGCCCAGCGTCTGAGCGTTGCGCTGGTCGAAGAAGGTCAGGCGATCGTCGTTTCGGGCACCCGCCAGACCTCGTCGATCAAGCTTGCCACCGGTGCCGCGACCGTGCTGACCGCGCGCGACATTCTTGGCGTTGCCAACATCAACCGCGACATCCGCAACCTCGCCGCGCGCAACCCGCTGGTGACACTTGATGCGACCAACGGCGGCGCAATCAGCATTGCCGGGGCCAACAACCGCTACAACCGCTTCACCATTGACGGTGTGGCCTTCGGTGACCCCTTCGGTCTTGAAGCTGGCGGTCTTGTTTCGACCCGCGGCCCGGTGCCCATCGATGCGATCGGCGAATTTGCCGTCGAAATCGCGCCTGTGGACGTCCAACAAGGCTTCTTCCAGGGCGGCGCGATCAACGCGCAGCTGAAGTCGGGCGGCAACCGCTTCACATTCCTGGGCGGCGCCTATTACCAGAACGACGATCTGCGCGGCACGCGGGCCGACAATCTGACCCGCATTGGCTCGTTCAAGTCGCAAATCTACACCGCGCAGGTCACTGGTCCGATCATCAAGGACAAGCTGTTCTTTGCGGTCACCTATGAGCGCACGCGTGACACCGTGCCGAGCGACGTCGATCCCAGCCAGCTTGGGATCACCCAGGCCCAGATCGACCAGATCGGCCAGATCGCCCGCAACACCTACAACTTCGACACCCTTGGTGTGGCCAACGACATCGTCGAGAAGGACGACAAGCTGGTCACCAAGCTCGACTGGAACGTGGCCGACGGTCACCGTCTGAGCGCGACCTATATCTGGAACGAGAGCAACATCCTCGCAGGACAGACCGGCACCGGCCAGATCACCGCAGCCAACCCGACCTTCAGCCTGCTGTCGAACACCTACAACCAGGGCGCGGTCAACCACTTCGGGATGATTCAATCCAACAACCAGTGGTCGGACAGCTTCTCGACCATGCTGCGCGTGTCCTATGCCGACTACGTCCGCATTCAGGAGCCGTTCGGCGGCAACCGCACCTTCGGTCAGTTCCAAGTCTGCCTTGAAGGCGTGGCCACCCTGCCGGCGACCGCCTGCCCGGGCGGTGTGCGCCGTCTGCAGTTCGGCCCGGACATCAGCCGTCAGGCCAACGAACTCGAATCGCAGAGCCTCAACTTCGAATTCGCTGCAACGCTCAACCTCAATAATCACACCGTCAAGCTGATCGCCGAGCGTCGCACGCAGGACATCCGCAACCTCTTCGCGCAGCGCGTGTCGGGTGCGTGGCTGTTCGACGGGATCAACGATCTGCAGAATCGTCGTGCGAACGAAGTCGACATCGCGGTGCCGCTGCGCGGCGGGATCGACACCGTGACGGCCGATTTCCAGAACAACAGCTGGACCTTCGGGATCATGGACACGATCGACGTGACCGACACCCTGACCGTGGTGGCCGGCATGCGTTACGACCTGTTCGACACGCCCGACACGCCGTTCTTCAACCAGGCGTTTCTCGATCGCTTCGGCTTCCCCAACACCGGCACCCTCAACGGGCGTGACCTGTTCCAGCCGCGTTTCGGCTTTAACTGGCAGCCGACCGACCGTCTGCAGGTGCGTGGTTCGGCGGGGATCTTCGGCGGCGGCAACCCGAACGTCTGGATTTCGAACAACTATTCGAACCCCGGACCGACGCTCGGCCGCGTGCAGGTTCGCCGCACGCCTGGTGCCACCCCGGCGCAGGACACCTTTACCGTCGCTGGTCTGACCGGCCTGTCGGCAGCGCAGCAGAACGCCATCGGCGCGGCGACGCTCAACAACGTCTCGGGCGGCACCGGCATCCCGCAGACGCTGATCGATGCGATCCGCACCACCGGCACCGCAGGTTCGCCGACCAACGCGCTCGACCCGAACTTCCAACCGCTGTCGCAGTGGCGCTTCTCGGGCTCGGTCGATTATGAAGCCAACCTTGGCTTCCTCGGCGATGGCTGGAACCTCGGCTTCGACGTGGTCTATTCCAAGGTGCGTGACGCGCTGGAATGGACGGACCTGCGTTCGGTGCCGAACGGCGTGCTGCCCGATGGTCGTGCCCGCTACACCGTCCTTCCGGGACAGGGCACCACCACCAACACCGATATCCTGCTGACCAACACCGATTTCGGTGACAGCTGGAACATCGTCGGTCGTTTCGACAAGCGGTTCGACAACGGCTTCTTCCTCAACGGTGCCTATACCTATGGCGACGTGCAGGATCAGAACCCGGGCACCTCCTCGGTGGCATTCTCGAACTACCAGAACACCGCTGTCGGCGACTCCAACTTCGCGGCTCAGGGCATCTCGAACTATCAGCGCGATCACCAGTTCCGCCTGGTGGCCGGCTACGATAACGAGCTGTTCGGGGACAACATCACTCGGGTTGAGTTCTTCTACAACGTGCGCTCGGGTCAGCGGTACAGCTACAGCTTTGCCGATCAGGCTGCGGGCACCAACCGTTCGAGCGTGCTCGGGGTGACCGGTCGTAACACCGCCGGCCTGCTGTACGTGCCGAACGTGTCCGGCCCGACCGCCGATCCGCGTGTGATCTACGCTCCGAGCTTTGACTTTGCGGGCTTCCAGAGTTTTATCCAGAACTCGGAACTCGCCGATTTCCAAGGTCAGGTCGCTCCGAAGAACATCGCCAAGACCCCGTGGGTGCACAAGCTGGACCTTTCGGTGCGCCAGCAAGTTCCGCTTCCGCTCGGCGGCAAGATGGAACTGTCGATGGAAATGGAAAACGTCCTCAACTTCATCGACAAGGACTGGGGCACGATCCGTCAGGTCGGCTTCCCCTACACTGCGCCGGTCGTCAACGTGCGCTGCCTGACCACGCCGGGTAACGCCGCGAGCGTAGCGACTGTTGCCCAGCCCTGCGCCCAGTACCTCTACGAGAACCGCTCCGGCACCACCTTCCGCGCGCCGGTCGAAGCGACCAACATCAACGGGTCGCTGTGGGGCGTGCGCTTCGGGGTGCGCGTGCTGTTCTGATCCCGCTGACTTAGCGTAACCTTTGCAAGGGCGGCCCGGTAACGGGCCGCCCTTTTGCTTTGCGCCGAGGCTGATTGGGCCCGGTCAGGGCCTGTGCCGACCGGTCAGGGATGGGAGACGCCGGTATTTGGGGCTGCCGCGAGCCCCTCGGCTGCGGATAGAAGTGCTGTCGCCAACGCTGCGAGGTTGGCCGAGTCTGCGCCGAAACCCAGCGCCCGCTCAAGCGCGCTGGCCGCTTCGCCCAGCTTGGGCTCGCCAAACATTGCCGCTGTCCCGGCGAGCTTGTGCAACAGCAGGGCGAGCGCACCAGCCTCGGCTTCGGGCAGAGGCCCGCTCGAAGCGAGCCAGCCAGCGTCGAGCGCTGTCCGGACGGCCTCCACGGTCTCCTGCCGCCGCACCCGCCAGCGCGATACCAGTTGCGGCGAGCGGGCCAGCATTGCAGCGCGCGCCACGGGGTGAACCCGATCGGCTGCTAGGGCGGCAAAGGGCTGTTCCGCCTCGACGATCCGCGTGGGCAGCCAGCGTTGCAGGGCACGGGCCAGTTCGGCAAAGGCCACGGGCTTGGCAAGGTGCCCTTGCATTCCCGCCGCTCGCGCGGCTGCGACATCTTCGGGATAGGCATTGGCGGTGAGCGCGATCACCGGCAGCAGGGCAGGCCCGATCCCCTCGTCCCGGATCGCGCGGGTCGCGGCAAGGCCATCGCAGCCGGGCATCTGCACATCCATCAGCACCAGATCATAAGGTCGCCCGCGCATGATCG
>RDXA01000145.1 GCA_004292705.1 Sphingomonadales bacterium
GCCGCGCCGAGGTTCTCAAGCACGTTACAGGCGAGGGTGAAGGGTAAGCCTTGCCCGCCATGCGCGGCCGGTGATGCAATCGCGTTCCAGCCCTGCTCAACATAGGCGTGGTAGGCGGCCTCGAACCCGTCTGGGAGGCGCACCAAGCCATTTTCGAGCCGCGCGCCCTCCAGATCGCCCACCCGGTTGAGCGGCGCGAATTCCCCCGCCGCGAACTGCCCGACGCCCTCGACGATGGCTTCGACCAGATCGGGCTCGGCATGGGCGAAGCGTTCGGTCCGGGCGAGTTCGTCGATCCCGGCATTGACGCGGATGGCAAGCAGCTGGTCGGCGGTCGGCGGGGTGAAGGGGGTCACTTGGGGGCGTCCTCAGGGTGTTGCAAGCGCCCCGCTCTTGGCAGGGCGGGCAAACGAATATAGCGCCGGGGCATGAGCGGCAAGAACGTTACGGAAGTGGTGGCCGCCGGGCCGGAGGGGATCGCAAAAGCGGCGCGAATCCTCGAATCAGGCGGGCTCGTCGCCGTGCCGACCGAGACGGTCTACGGACTCGCAGCGCGGGCTGACAGCGATGAAGCCGTGGCGCGGATCTATGCCGCCAAGGGCCGCCCAGACTTCAATCCGCTGATCGTGCACGTCCGCGATGCTGAGCAGGCGGCGCGTTTTGGTGAGTTCTCGGACCCTGCCCGTGCGCTTGCCGCCGCCCATTGGCCCGGCCCGCTGACACTCGTGCTGCCGCGCCGCTCGGACGCCGGTCTGGCCAAAGCGGTAACGGCTGGCCTGACGACTGTCGCCTTGCGTGCGCCGGCCCACCCGGTGATGCAGACCCTGCTTGCGGCGTGCGGCTTCCCGCTCGCCGCGCCTTCGGCCAACCGTTCGGGTTTTATCAGCCCGACTTGTGCGGAACACGTGCTCGCTTCGCTTGCCGGACGGATTGACCTGGTACTCGATGCGGGGCCGACGTTGGCGGGTGTGGAATCAACCATCGTTGCGGTGCGAGCCGACGGAAGCTTGGAGGAATTGCGGCCCGGCCCGCTCCAGATCGCTTCGCAGACGGCGAACCAATCGATCGAGGCCCCGGGCCAGCTTGCCAGTCACTACGCGCCGGGTAAGCCTGTGCGACTGAATGCGACAGCAGCTGCGGCTGGCGAATTCCACATCGGCTTCGGGACTGTCAGAGGCGATTGCACCTTGTCAGTGAGTGGTGACCTCATTGAGGCGGCTGCGCACCTCTACGCCTGCCTGCATGAAGCTGCCCGCGCGCCCGAAGCACGGATCGCGGTGGCTCCGATACCCGACACAGGTATCGGCCGTGCAATCAACGACCGGCTGCGCCGCGCGGCGACCTAATTGCCATCCGGCTCTACCGGCACGCCCGGCAGCAGCGCCTTCATCTCGGTACGGATCGCCTGAGCATTTTCACAGGCAAGATCATCACCGTCCCCGCACCGCCGCATCGCCTTGTCGTAGTCCCGCTCGAGCTTGCCAAGGCGTTCTTCGCGCTTGCGGACTTCGCGCCCGCGCTTCTCGTCGGCCTCGGACTGGCTTTCCGTTGCCAGATCCACGCCCCGGCTGGCCACCTTCACGGGGAGCGTCACTGCGCTCACCGCTGCCTTGGCGAGGCAGCCCTGAAGGGCGAGGGCGGCAAGAGCGAGAATGAGGAGGCGGGCGGGATGTTTCATGCCCACAATGTCGCGCGATGATGGCGATAAGGCAAATATTATTCTGCAGGTTTTGCCGCAAGCGGTGCTGCCGGCGCCTGCGGCGCAACGGGTGCTTGCGAAGCAGCCGGAACTTGCGCAGGGGCCGGAATTGCCGCACTTGCTCCGGTGCCGCCTGGCGTGCAGTTCAATGTGCCCGAACCAAAGGCGTTGACGGTGCACTTGGCTGCACCCACCACCTTCACGTCGCCAGCGCCCGCGATGTTCGCAGTGACGTCGCCATCCGAGGCGAAGGCGACATCGCCCGTACCGCCAATCGAAACCTCGGCGCTGTCGGCCTTCAGGCTCGGCAATTCGACATCGCCCGCGCCGCCGATATTGACTTCGAGCCGCTTGACCGTGCCCGCGCCGCGAACTGTGCCGCTGCCGCCGATATTGATCCCGAGCTTTTCCGCTGCAACTGTTCCGAATTCGACCAGGCCCGATCCGCCAATCGAAACCTCGGACGTGGCGGCGAGGTTTTCGGCCTTGATTGTCCCGCTACCGGCGATGACAACCTCCTTCGGTGGGGGCATAGTGATGCGGATCGTCGCTGTACTCTCGCCCTTCCAGCCTTTTTCACGCGTGATGCCGATCACTTCGGTATCGCGCACGAATCGCAGGCTTTCGGTATCGGTGCCTTCCACCTTGATGTCGAAGGTGTCCCCGGTGGTAAGGATCACCGTGTCCCCTGACGACAGCACCACCTCTGACGGGGGAGCCCCCGCAATCTCGATCTCGGCAAGCGGCACACCTTTCTGGCCATTGATCTCGATATCCGCTCCGTCGCAACCTGTCAGCACGGCGGCAATCGCGAGCAGTGCCGGAGAGGCGAGGCTGGGGCGCAAGGGGTGGGTCATGCTGGCTTTCTCTCCCGAAGTATCGGTTGGCGTATTACCAATATAATACACCAAGCCATGCTGCGCAAGACAAGGCTTCAACAACTGTCCGCTATAGCAAAAAGGGCCGCCCCGCAGGGCAGCCCTTGATGATTTTCCAGGCGGGAAGCAGCCTCAGGCTTCTTCGGCGGTATCGTAATATTGCGGTGCGTGTTCGCGCAGCACATCGAGGATCTTGCCGAGCGCGGTCGGCTCGTCCGTTTCTTCCATCGCGGCGAGTTCGCGCGCGAGACGGCTGGAAGCGGCTTCGAAGATCTGACGCTCCGAATAGGACTGCTCGGGCTGGTCTTCCGGGCGGAACAGGTCGCGGGTCACTTCGGCGATCGACACAAGGTCGCCCGAATTGATCTTCGCTTCATATTCCTGCGCGCGGCGCGACCACATGGTGCGCTTGACCTTGGGCTTGCCCTTCAGGGTCTCCATCGCCTGCTTGAGCGTCTTGTCGGAAGACAGCTTGCGCATCCCGATGGCTTCGACCTTGTTGACCGGCACACGCAAGGTCATGCGTTCTTTCTCGAACCGCAGGACGTAGAGTTCGAGCTGCATCCCGGCGATTTCCTCCTTTTGGAGCTCAACCACCCGGCCCACGCCGTGCTTGGGGTAAACAACATAATCGCCGACGGTGAATGCGTTCGCGGTGCTTGCCATGCAAGTTCCTTTCTATGGGCCGACTGGCCAACAGGAGAGCAAACAATTGCCCCGGCGACGCATGGGCTTGGCTGAAGAAGGCCTCAGACAAAGCTAGCGCCGGGTGGCAATCATCCGGTTGGGGGTTGCTGGTGTCGGGCCTTCCTGGTTTTCAACGCCTGCGCGGGCAAGAGCCCGGCGCGGTTGCGTCATTATATAGCACGCCTGCAACAAAATTGCGAGTCGGCGTTTGCGAAAGCGCGCGTGGCGGTGCAAACAGCGCTAAATGCGACGAAAATCAGTCGCCATCCCCCGGTTCGGTGCTGAAGTACTTCTCGAACTTGCCCTTTTCGCCCTTATGCTCGTCCGCATCCGCGGGCGGGGCCTTCTGGCTGGTAATGTTCGGCCACACCGCCGAATACTGGGTGTTGAGCTCGAGCCACTTTTCGAGGCCATCCTCGGTATCGGGCAGGATCGCCTCGGCCGGGCATTCCGGTTCGCACACGCCGCAATCGATGCACTCGCTGGGGTTGATCACCAGCATGTTCTCGCCTTCGTAGAAGCAATCGACCGGGCACACTTCCACACAGTCGGTGTACTTGCACTTGATGCAGTCTTCGGTGACGACGTAAGTCATTGCGGCTCTTTCAAAAGCGGTCTTCGGGATCGTCGGACGGAGCATCCGCCGTGAGAGGTGACGCGGTTATTGTCATTTGCCCATTACGGTCAAGCCCGTCAGCGTCAACCTCACGATAATGCGAACGCGCTTCGGCGGGCGATCCGCGGCGGGCGGGCAGGGCGAGCAGCTCGATCACCCGGATGTTGCCGCCCACCGCCAGAGTCAGCACATCCCCGATACGCGCCGGTTCCGCCCCGCGCAGCACATGGATTCTGTTGCGCCGCAAAGCGCGGGTTTCGATCAGGGCGAGGGCGGCAGAGCGGGTGCGGGCAAAGCGCAGATAGACCAGCAGCCGGTCGATTCTGATCGCCCCGCCCGCCGTCATCCCTTGAGCAGGTCCGCCAGCTTGTCGAAGGCCCCGCCCGCGCGAGCCGGGCCGGTGTCTGCGACCGGTCTGGCCGGGGGTTTTGGCCGATCTGAATGAGGGTGGGGCGGCCGTTTGCCGCTGTCACGCGGGGGCTGGGCGCTGTCGCGATCGGGCCAGGCATTGGCGGGCTGGGCCGTGGCGGGTTTGCCCTTGCCGCGCGGCGGGCGTTGATCGGCGCGTTCGGGACGCCGCCCAGAACTGCGTTCATCCTTGTCGCCCGGCCGCCGCGGGCGCCAGTGCCAGCGATCGGGAGCGGGCGGTCCGAAGGCGCCCTCGGCCTGCGCGCGCGCGCGATCACAGCGGAAGCCTGCGCTGCCCAGCAGGCGGCGGGCATTCTCCGCCTCCAGCCCGACCGAGACACTCAGCGCCAGATCGACCCGGAACGGACGGCCGCGCTCCTTGGGATGGGCCGCAACCACCGCGCCGCGCGCATCGAAGGCGGCGCGCACGATCTTCTCGGCCAGATCGACCCGGATCGCCTGCGTCCCGGCAAAACGGTATCCGGCAGGCAGGCGGCCCTTGGCCCAGCTGCCCTCGGCCAGCACTGGCTGCATGCTGTCCTGAAGCGGGCGCTGATCCAGCCCGAGCGCGTGAAGCAGCCGCCGCGGGGCGGGCTTGAGCAGCGGCGCGGCGAAAATGTCGAGCGCGCCGAAGGTGATGCCGAGCTTGCGCAGATAGGGGCGCATTTCCTTGGGCAGGTTCTCCAGCCCGGCTTCTTCACGGCTGATCACCCCGCGCGCGTCGATCAGGGTGATCACCAGCGCCCGCGCCTGCGATCCGGCGGCGGGATCGCGCGCGGCTTCGGCCAGCGCGCGCAGCGGGGCGAGGGGTTCGAGCTGTGCATCAAGCCATGCCGCCAGCCCCGCCTCCAGCTTGGCCTTGGCGGCATCGGGCAGCAGGGCGACATCGCGGGTCAGGGCGAGGCGGGGGGCGCCAAACGGGTGGCCGGGGAAAGTGATTTCGGCCAAGGCACGACCTTGCCAACGGATTGCGCCGCCGGAGATTTCGAGCTCGCTCAGGCCCTGCGTCAACAGCCACTCGGCGCGGCTGGCCAGCAGCGCGGGCAGGGCCTTCTCGCCCGCCGCCAGCAGCATCCGCCGGTCAGCGACGCCCGCGGAAGGATCGACATGGAAGCGGAAGCCCTCCAGCCGTCCGATGCTTTCGCCTTCCACAGTCAGGTGGCCATCGGGTTCGAGCGTGACGGGCAGTGCGCCCGCGTCCTGCCCCAGCGATTTCATCAAGAGTGTCGTCCTTCGGTTCACGAAACGCTCGGTCAGTCGCGCGTGCAGCGCATCCGAGAGCTTCGCCTCGACCGCGCGCGCCCGCGCAGCCATTTCGTCACGCGCCAGCACCCAATCGGGGCGCTGGCAGATGTAGGCCCAGCTGCGAATCGCAGCGATTCGGCCCTGGAGCGTGTCGATGTCGCCCTGCATCTGGTCAAGCTCGGCGATGCGCGCGGCGACGAAATCTGCGCCGAGATACCCCTCGCGCAGGTCGTCCCACAGCCGGGCGACGAAACGCGCGTGCTGTTCAACGCCAAGGCTGCGGAAATCGGGGAGCGAGCAGGCCTCCCAGAAGCGCCGCACCGATCCGGCCCCGCGCACGGAGCGGCCAATATCGTCCTCGGCGAGCCGCCGCAGCACCGCCATGTCGATCGCTTCGGGCGCGGCTTTCAAGACGGCGTGGCTGGGCCGCGCCTCAAGGTCTGCGATCAGGGCGGACAGCGTGTCGAATCGCGGCATGGCATCGCGCCAGAACAGGTGGGTCAGCGGCGCGAACTTGTGTTCCTCGATCGCGTAGACTTCCTCGTCGGTGAAGGCGAGCGGCCCATTCGCATCTTGGCCGTCGCCCTTACCGGTGCCCGAAAGCGTCCCGAACGTCCCGTCACGCTGGTGCCGCCCGGCGCG
>RDXA01000146.1 GCA_004292705.1 Sphingomonadales bacterium
TAGCTCGAATACCAGTCGGCGCGCCCGATCACTCCGTCGGCGGTCGCATAGACCGGGGTGCCGGTCGGCGCGGCAAGGTCGATCCCCTGATGCTGGCGGCGGCCGCCGAGCACCGGGTGGGTGCGCATCCCGAACCCGCTGGTCAGCGCAGCGCCTTCAAGCGGCATGCGCGACGGCACCGAGATGGCGCGCTGCTGGATCGGTGACGAATAGGCGGTGACGATGTCACCTGTGCCGACAGTCGGCGAGGTACGCTCGATTGCGGTCCAGCTCGCGAACAGCGACTTGAACCGGGCATCACCATTGTCGACCACGACGCCCTGAGCGTCACGAACGGGTTCGAGAATGTCGGCGCTGGCGGTGGCGGAATTGGCGGAGTTGGCGAAGGCTGGCGCGGCAGCAGAGACCAGAATGGCGGAGCACGCTGTGGCAGCGAGCTTCAAGACGTGGCGCACGGCAAATTTCATAACTGACCCGGTTCCCGATTGCGGCATTGCGCCGTTGGAATGTCCCGGCACGTCTGATGCGCGCCTTTGCTGTTGGAGAGTTATGCGGGTGAGTCGTTAATAGGCAATCGCCGCGTAGAAACCGCGCGACAAACCGGCAGCAAGACGCGCCGAGTCGTTGAATGGCGGCTTAATCGCGCCGCGAAAGTGCATTTTTACGAGGGTCTGCCAAAGGGATTCCGGCTCGGCCTGCGCCATTTCGGCACAGCGCAAAAAGTGCTTGGTGCCTGCCGCGACGTGGCGGATTTCGTCGTCAAGTATCCGTCCGAGAAGCTTCGCACCGCCCTCGTCGCCGCTCGCGCGCACCCGTTCGAGCGTCGCCGGGGTCACGTCGAGCCCGCGCGCTTCGAGCACCATCGGTACGACGGCAAGGCGGGCCGCGACATCATCGCGCGTGGCGTGCGCTGCCTCCCACAACCCGGCATGGGCAGGCAGCGCGCCATAATGGCTGCCGAGGCTTTCGAGCTTGCGCGCGAGCAGCGCGAAATGCATCGCCTCGTCGGCCGCCACGCTCAGGAAATCATCGACGAACTCCCTGCCCATCGCCGCGCCGAACCGCCCCGCCATGTCGAGCGCCAGATCGATCGCGACGAATTCGATATGGGCAAGGCTGTGCCACAGCGCGATCCGTGCACGTTCCGATCCACCCTTGCCGCGCTTCGGCATGCGATTGGGCGGGAGCAGTTCGGGCGCAGGCGGCCAAGCGGGCTGATCGGGCATCGCCACATCAAACTCCCACGCGAGCGCGCCCTTGCGCCAGTCCCGCGCGACCTGCCGCGTGGCAAAGCACTTGGCGCGCGGATCGGCCATCAGCAGCGCGGAACGGATGGCGCGGGCGACGGTGGTCACAGCGAGGTTAGAGCGCTTTGGCCGCGGCCAGCACCTCTTCGGCATGTCCCGCGACCTTCACCTTGTCCCAGATGCGCGCGATCTTGCCTTCGGCATCCACCAGATAAGTGGCGCGGACCATGCCCATGTAGGTCTTGCCGTACATCTGCTTTTCCGCCCACACACCAAGCGCGTCGGACAACCCGCCTTCTTCGGCATCGGTGGCGAGCGGCGCGGTGAGGCCGTGCTTGGCGATGAACTTGGCGTGCTTCTTGGCCGGGTCCTTGCTGACACCGAGAAGCTTGGTGCCCGCCGCCTCGAATTCAGCCTTCAATGCAGAGAAATCCTTGTTCTCGGTGGTGCAGCCCGGGGTGTCATCCTTGGGGTAGAAGAAGATCACCAGCTTCGATCCGGCGAAGTCCTTGGGGCTAACGCTGCCGCCTTCGGGGGTTTCCATGGCGATATCGGGAATGGCGTCGCCGACTGCGGGGAAGTTGCTCATACGGTTTGCTCCTGTTCGGTTTCGAGAATGTCTGTGCCGAGGATTTGTTTCCAGATGCGGGCCACCTCATCCCGGGCAGCGTCAAAGGCGGCGATCAGAGCATCATAGGTGCCGCAGCCGCAGGCTCGCGCCAGCGCGCGCGCGCCCGAAGGTGGAGGCTCGCGGCCATCGGGGGCGAGCAGGCGCCCGGCCACCAGCATCCGGCTCATAAAGCGGTGTGGCTCGGCGAGATCGGCGGGGAGCAGGCCGGCATCCGCCAGCCCTGCAAGTGCGACTGCCAGGTCGGGATCGAGCGCGTGGGGCGCGGCCTCGGCCAGCGGGCGGCCGTCAGCCGCCTCTCCGCGCAGTTGCAGGTAATGGACGAGGAATTCGATGTCGACCAGCCCACCGCGCGCCAGCTTCGCATCGACCGGGCCGCTCTGCGGCTTGTGCTTCGCCATCTCGGCCCGCATGCCCAGCACCGCGTCGCGCAGCGCCATCCGATCGCGCGGAGCATGCAGCACCTCGGTCAGTACCGCTTCGAGCTGCGCGCGCGCCGGTGACGAGCCATAAAGCACCCGCGCGCGGGCCAGCGCCATGTGCTCCCACGTCCACGCGGCTTCGCGCTGATACTTGCCGAAAGCCTCGCAACTGACCGCCAGCGGACCCTGATTGCCCTGCGGCCTGAGGCGGGTATCCACTTCATACAGCGCCCCTTGCGCGGTCGGCACCGACAGGGCGGCACTGACCCGGCTGGCGAGGCGGTTGTAGTAAATCGTGCCGCCAAGCGGGCGTGGCCCATCCGATTGTGCCGCGAAATCTCCGGTGAAGAGATAGACGATGTCGAGATCGGACGCATGGGTCAGCGCGCCCCCGCCGAGCCGGCCGAGCCCCAGAATCAGCAGCTCGCTCCCCGCAATCCGCCCGTGCTTGGCGGCGAATTCCTCGACTGTCGCGTCCGCTGCCAGTTCGAGCGCAGCCTCGGCGGTGCGGGACAGGGCCCGGGCAATGTCGAGCGGATCGGCCAACCCTTCGATCAGCTGGATGCCGAGCGCGAAGCGGATCTCGCCGGTGATGATGCGGATGGCATCGAGCAAGGCCTCGTAATCCGCCCGGATGGCCGCGCCCTGCATCCGCGCCTTGATCTGCAGCACATCACCCGGCAGCTTCAATGCATCGCGGTCAATCAGAGTGTCGAGCAGCTCGGGCTTGCGCGCCAGTTCATCCGACAGAACCGGCGCGAGGGTCAGTGTGGCGACCAGCCGTTCGATCAGGTCGGGCCGGGCGTCGAGCAGGCGGAAGGTGGTGATTGCGCTGGGCACGCTTTCGATGATCCGTTCCCAGCGGGTCACCGCCCGCATCGGATCGTCGCTCTGCGCCATGGCTTGCAGCAGTGCGGGGGCGATCCGGTCCCACGCCGCCACCGCCTGCGGCGAACGGATCGCGGCATGGCGCCCGTCGCGCCAGGTCTCGATCCGCTCTGCCAGAGTGTCGGCTTCGGCAAAGCCCCATTCGCCAAGGCTGTGCGCCAGCGCGCTGGCGGGTATCGCAACAGAGGTGGAGGAGGCGCTGCGCGCGCCGATGAGGTCTTCGTAGATCCGCCCGGTCCGCTCGGTCAGTTCGGCCAGCTCTGCCACCAGCGCTGCCCCGTCTTTGAGGCCATCGAGCCGCGCCACATTATCGAGCGCTTCGCCCTCGGGCAGGGCATGGGTCTGGCGGTCGTGCACCATTTGCAGCCGATGCTCGACGGCGCGCAGCCGGTCATACGCTTCGCCGAGCGTCACCGCATTTTCGCAAGCAATCCAGCCGCCCGCCGCGAGCGCATCGAGCGCCGCGCGGGTGCCGCGCAGCCTGAGCGAGGCATCGCGCCCGCCGTGGATCAGCTGGTGGGTCTGGGCGTAGAACTCGATCTCCCGAATGCCGCCGCGCCCGCGCTTCACATCAAAGCCGGGGCCGGGGACTGGCGGGCCCTCGTGGCTGTCGCGGATGCGCTGGGTGAGCGCGCGGATTTCTTCCACCGCGCCGAAATCAAGCTGGACCCGCCACACGAAGGGTCGGATCGCGGCAAGAAAGGCCTCGCCAGCCGCCACGTCGCCAGCCGCGGCGCGCGCGCGGGTGAAGGCGGCGCGCTCCCATGCCAACGCTGCGCCCTGATAATGAGTCAGCGCCGCACCGACCGGCACCGCGAGCGGGCTGACCTCGCTGGCCGGACGCAGCCGCAGGTCGACCCTCAGGGCATATCCCTCGGCTGTGTTCGAGGCGAGCAGCACCACCACCCGCCGCGCATAGCGCTGCGCCGCATCACCAGGATCGTCGGACGACCGTCGCGGCAGGCACTCGCGGTCGAACAGCAGGATCGGGTCAATGTCGGAGGAATAGTTGAGCTCGCCCGCCCCCTGTTTGCCCAGAGCGAGGGCGATGAAGCCGTCGGCGCTCTCCGTGCCGGTGCGCTCGGCAATCGCGGTCCGGATTGCGCGGTCGAGCGCCCGGTCGGCAAAGCCTGTGAGCTCACCCACCACCCGTGCGAGCGGGAAGGCACCGGCAAGATCGCCCACCGCCAGCGCCGCTGCGAGAGCGAGCCGTTCGCGGCGGAGCGCGATCTCGGTGTCCGGGTGCTCTGCCTGCGCCCGCGCCCAGGCGAGCGCTGCTTCGCCATCTCCCGTCGCCAGTAGTGTTGCAAGATCGGGCTGGCGCTCGAGCGCGCGCGCCAGAAACGGCGCGTGGGTGCGGGCGCGGTGGAGCGCGCTCTCCCAGTCGGGTTGCCGGTTCTCTCCCATCGCCCGCCTCTCTGGCCTCGCCATGACGATGCTGCAAGTGCCCCGGCGCGCTTGCCTGCACCGCGCGGCTCTGCGAAGGAAAGCGCGGTTGCCGATACCTAGGGGAGAATTCTGGCGATGATCATCCGTCATTTCGCATTCGGGACGCTGATCGCCGGCGCGCTGGCGCTGGCCGCTTGCGAGGGCCTGCCGACCCCCGGCGGAGCGAGCGCCAATCTCGATATTCCCGAGGTGGAGGCAGGCCAGCTGTCCGAAGCGACGATGAAGGACGTCACCCGTATCCTGGCAAGCGACGCGTTCGAAGGCCGCATGCCCGGCACGCCCGGTGAGGAAAAGACCATCGCCTTGATGATCGAGCGCTTCAAGGCAGCCGGGCTTCAGCCGGGCAACGGTGCGTCGTGGTTGCAGGAGGTGCCGCTGGTTGAAATCACCGGCAAGAACTTCGCCCCGCTCACGATCGGCGGCAAAGGCGGCAGCATGAGCTTTGACTTTGCCAAGGACTGGGTCGGCGTCACCTACCGCGAGGAGGCCGCGACCACGCTGAACAACAGCGAGCTGGTGTTCGTCGGCTATGGCATCAACGCGCCCGAAAAGGGCTGGAACGATTACGCCGGGCTCGATGTGAAGGGCAAGACGGTGGTGATCCTCGTCAATGATCCCGACTGGCAGTCGCCGGGGCTCGATGGCACCTTCAGCGGCAAGGCGATGACCTATTACGGGCGCTGGACCTACAAATACGAGGAAGCTGCAAGGCAGGGTGCGGCAGGTGCGCTGATCGTCCACCAGACGGCACCTGCCGCCTATGGCTGGAACGTGGTCGAAAGCTCGTGGACCGGCCCGCAAGCCTATGCCCAGCGTGGGCCGAACGCTCCGCCGCTCACGCACATGAATGGCTGGGTGACCGAGGGCGCTGCCCGCAAGCTGCTCAAGGCCGCCGGGCAGGATCTCGACGCCCTGACCAAGGCGGCGCAGACCAAGGGCTTCAAGGCGGTGCCGCTCGGTTTGCAGCTTTCGACCACGTTCGAAAGCGATATCCGCAGCTTCACCTCGCACAACATCATCGGCATTCTGCCCGGCAGCGAGGCTCCGGACGAATATGTGCTGCACACGGCGCATTGGGATCACCTCGGGCGCTGCACCCCCGCGCCCGATGGCGACGACATCTGCAATGGTGCGGTCGACAATGCCACCGGCACTGCGGCGCTGGTCGCGCTGGCTGAAGCGCACGCCAAGGCGGGCCCGGCGCGCCGCAGCCTCGTGTTTCTGGCGGTGACGGCGGAGGAATCCGGGCTGCTCGGCGCCTATTACTACGCCGCCAACCCGATCTATCCGCTGGCACAGACAGTCGGAGGGGTGAACATGGACGCCTTCCAGGTCGCAGGGCCCGCGCGGGACGTGACAGCGGTCGGCCTCGGCAAGTCACAGCTCGATACCTTTCTCGAGACTGCGCTGATGGCCGATGGCCGGACGATCACGCCGGATCCCAAGCCCGAAGCCGGATATTACTACCGTTCGGACCACTTCGCCTTCGCCAAGCTTGGCGTGCCGATGCTCTACATCGACGGCGGCGAGGATTTGAT
>RDXA01000005.1 GCA_004292705.1 Sphingomonadales bacterium
CAAGGCCGGGCGCATGGAGACTATTCAATGGCAACGCGCATGCTTATCGATGCGCGCCACCCGGAAGAAACCCGGGTGGCGGTTCTGCAAGGCAACCGGATTGAGGAATTCGATTTCGAATCTGCCGAACACAAGCAGATCAAAGGCAATATCTATCTCGCCAAGGTAACCCGGGTTGAACCCTCGCTGCAGGCGGCCTTCGTCGACTTCGGCGGCAACCGGCACGGTTTCCTCGCCTTCAGCGAAATCCACCCCGATTATTACCAGATCCCCAAGGCCGATCGTGACGCCCTGCTGGCCGAAGAGGCCGAAGCGGCGGAAGAAGAAGAACGTCTGCGCGCCGAAGAGGAAGACGAAGGCATTTCCCCCGGCGAGGAATACGACGCCGAGGACGACAGCGGCGAATCCCTCGCCGAAGACTTTGCCGAAAACGGCGTCGAGGAAGTCGACACCTCTGACAAGGATGATGTTGCCACCTTCGAAGGCGGCGCATCCGACGATGATGGTTCGGACGACGACAACAGCAACGGCGATGATGACCAGAACGGCGACGAGAACGGCGATGGGTCGGATCAGGATCGCGGCCGCGCTCGCCGGGGCCGCCGCCGTCAGGGCAGCAAGGGCGGCGACAACGCCAAGGGCCGCAGCCGCGCCAAGCAGGTCGACGAAGTCCGCGCCAAGCGCATGGCGCTGCGCCGCCGCTACAAGATTCAGGATGTGATCCAGCGCCGTCAGGTGCTGCTGGTCCAGGTCGTCAAGGAAGAGCGCGGCAACAAGGGCGCAGCGCTCACCACCTATCTCAGCCTCGCCGGGCGCTACACCGTGTTGATGCCGAACTCGTCACACGGCGGCGGGATCAGCCGCAAGATCAGCTCGACCAGCGATCGCAAGCGGCTGAAGGATATGGTCTCCGACCTCAAGCTCCCCAAGAGCATGGGCCTGATCGTGCGCACCGCCGGCATGAGCCGCACCAAGCCCGAGATCAAGCGCGACTTCGATTACCTCGCCCGCGTGTGGGACGAGATCCGCGAGAACACCCTCGCCTCGGTCGCGCCAGCACTGATCCATTCGGACAGCGACCTCATCAAGCGCGCGATCCGCGACATCTACAACAAGGACATCGAGGAAGTCGTCGTCGAGGGCGAGGACGGCTACAAGTCGGCCAAGGCCTTCATGAAGATGCTGATGCCCAGCCACGCCCGCCGGGTTAAGGCCTATTCCGATCCGGTCCCGCTGTTCCAGCGCTATGGCGCGGAAGACCAGTTGCGGGCGATGTATGATCCGATGGTGCAGCTCAAGAGCGGCGGTTATCTTATCATCAACCCGACCGAGGCGCTGGTCTCGATCGACATCAACTCGGGCCGTTCCACCAAGGAACACGGGATCGAGGCGACC
>RDXA01000147.1 GCA_004292705.1 Sphingomonadales bacterium
GCAGATCAGGGCAGGCTTGTCCTCGCCTTCGATCTCGATGGTGATCTCGACCGTCTGCTGCCACTGGCCGGGGCGCTTTTCATCCATTTCGACCAGCTTCCACTGGCCGCGGATGCGCTTGCCCGAGCGGACGGGGGCGATGAAGCGGGTCTTGTTGCCGCCATAGTTGACCGCCATCTTGATCCCGTCGACGCGCGGCATGTCGCTGTTGGCGCTGAGATAGGGGATCATCGACAGCGTCAGGAAGCCGTGCGCGATGGTGCCACCGAACGGAGTCATCTTGGCGGCTTCTTCGTTGATGTGGATGAACTGGTGATCGCCGGTGGCGTCGGCGAACTGGTTGATGCGCTGCTGGCTCATCTCAACCCATTCGCTGGTGGCGAAGTGTTCACCGACCTTGGCGGCGATTTCCTGGGGGGTCATAGGCTTCCTCCTCGTTGCGTGCGCCCCCGGGGTCCCGTGCCCGCAAGCGCCGTGTTGCGGGCCGCTTCATGGCGCAACACAAGGAGCAGCGCAACGCCCCGTTCTATGCCGCTACGGCACCGCGCATCTTGTCGGCAACGGCTGCCTTGCGCGAGACGCTGCGTTCCAGCAGGCCGCGCGCCGAATCGATCCGCAGGCAATAGGTGTTGAGCCCGATCTGCAAGCCCACCAGCATCAGCATCACCGGCTGGTAGGCGATCCCCTGGAAGGTTGCGCCGACCAGATAGATCAGTGCGCTCATCTGCAAGGCGGCGGCAAAGGGTGAGATCCAGCGTTCGGCCTCGTCCTGATTGGCCCGCCAGCGGCGCTGGATGCGCTCCATCTGCCACAGCCCGACCGCGTGCAGGGTCACCCAGATAAACAGCCCGGGCCAGCCCTGTTCGCCGAGCATTTCGAAGAACGAAGAGTGGAAGGCACGGCCTTCGTCGACCACCGGCTGATAGGTGACGCTGGTGGTGTTCCCGTCAGTCTGCTTGACCGGCATGACATAGGTGAAGCGGTTGCCGCGATAGGAATCGAAACCCCCGCCGAAGGGCTTCTCGGCGACATAGTCCAGCGTCCACTCCCACACCGCCACG
Organism: Sphingomonadales bacterium; assembly: GCA_004292705.1. Lineage (GTDB taxonomy): Bacteria > Pseudomonadota > Alphaproteobacteria > Sphingomonadales > Sphingomonadaceae > Erythrobacter. The sequence goes on from RDXA01000147.1 coordinate 1,062, forward strand.
CGGGTCGATGCGCTTTCGTCGCCGCTTGGCTGGGCGAGGGTGGCCATGCGTTCATAATAGGACTGGGGCAGGAAGGGGAGGGCAGCAAGGCCCAGCACGCCGGCACCGGCAATGAACAGAAAGCGCCGCTTGGTATAGCGCAGCATCAACCCACCCAATGCGGCGATGCACAGCAGGCCCGTGCGCGCTTCGGTGCCGATCGGCACCAGCAGGCAGGCGAATGTGAGGGCGACCGCGAAAACCGTCACCATCCAGTGCGGCCGGAAGATCGTGCCGTGCTTCACAAACCACCACAGCATCGGGATCAGCCCGATGGCAACGGTCGCCAGCGTCGAGCTTTCGTAGATCCCGCTGTTGTCGTTCACGAAGAACTTGAGGTTCTGATACCCGCCTCCGCCGAGGATGGTCTTCATTCCCGTGCCGATCACGATGGTGGCCACCGACAGCAGCAGCACCAGCGCCAGCCCTTCGATCCGCGCACGGGTGGTGAGGGTGAAGGGCAGGAAGATCGCGAACAGCAGAGCTTTCCAGACCCAGTCCCACTTGGTCGCTGCATCGAGAGGGAAGGCGGCATTGCCGGTGGTCCAGAAACAATAGACCAGCAGCAACGCCAGCAACCCCTGGCGCAGCGTAAAGCGCCCGCCCTCCTTGCGGTCGAGCGCGATCCATCCGCCAAAGGCTGCGGCAAAGGCGATCAGCGAAACCGGCAGGCTGGCAATCAGCGAATAGCCGATCCGCTGCGGGGCAAGGATATCGATGTAGACATAGAGCAGCACCCACAGGAATGGGCGCTTGAGGCCGAGCACCAGAATGAAGCCGATGAAGGCGAGGAAGACAAGATCGAGCATCTTGGTGCGCTACCGCCTGTTGGCCCGGGTGCGGCCGAGCGCTGCCGCTTTGCTGCCTGCGGTCGGCGTCTCCGGATCGTGGTCGTCCGCTTCCTCCGGACGCATCCGCCGCGCTGTGCTCCGGCCCGATCCGCTCGCGGCCTGACGGTTGCGGGTCGTCTCCGCCTTGAGATCATGGATCAGCGGGTCGGTATCAAGCGAGTCGCGCATCACCAGCCGCAACAGTGCGATAGCCAGAAGGCCATGTCCGATGGAAAGCGCGAGATAATCGATCATGGGGCGGGCATATCCAGGCCGGGGCAATGGCCTGCTTTACGCCCCGCCAGTTGACGCGGCGTTAAGCACGGCTGCGATAGTGCATTTCGCCATGACCCGCGTTCTCCACGTCCTCGATCACTCGCTGCCGCTTCACAGCGGTTACACCTTTCGCACCCGCGCGATTCTCAAGGCGCAGGCGAGCCACGGGCTGGAGGTGCGCGGGATTACCGGGCAGCGGCACAATCTGGAAGCAGCCGATAACGGCTCGCCGGAAGTGATCGATGGGCTGACCTTCCACCGCACGCCTGGCAGGCCCGACGGCCCGCCGGGCCTTCGCGAGATGGGCGAAATCGAAGCGCTGACGGCTGCTATCATCGCGCTTGCGGATGAATGGCGGCCGGACATCATCCATGCCCATTCGCCCGCCCTGTGCGGTGCCGCAGCCCAGCGCGCGGCGCGGGCGCTGGGCGTGCCATTTGTCTACGAGATCCGCGCGTTCTGGGAAGACGCGGCGGTGGGCAATCTCACCGGAACCGAGGGCAATCTCAAATACCGCCTGACCCGCGCGCTCGAAACGCGCATCGCCGCTGCGGCTGATGCGCTGTTCACCATTTGCGAGGGCCTGAAAGGCGATCTGGCAGCGCGCGGGATTCCGGCGGAGCGTATCCATGTGATGCGCAATGGGGTCGACCTCGACCTGTTCGGAGAACCGGTCGCGCGTGACGAACGCCTCGCGAGCGAACTCGGCATTGCCGCAGGTGCGCCGGTGATCGGCTATATCGGCAGCTTTTATGCCTACGAAGGCGTCGATGATCTGATCGCCGCCATGCCGATCCTGCGGCAATCGCACCCCGGCGCGCGGTTGCTGCTGGTGGGGGCCGGGCCGATGGACGCCGCCTGGCGTGCCGCCGCCGCTGCGCTGCCCGAGCCGGAGGCGGTGATTTTCACCGGGCGGGTGCCGCACGCAGCGGTCGAACGCTATTACTCGCTGGTCGATGTGCTGGCCTATCCGCGCAAGAGCCAGCGGCTGACCGATCTGGTCACGCCCTTGAAGCCGCTCGAGGCGATGGCCCAGCGCCGGCTGGTCGCTGCCTCCAGCGTCGGCGGGCACCGCGAGCTGATCACCGATGGCGATACCGGCACCCTGTTCGCGCCGGATGACCCCGCTGCCTGTGCCGCCGCGCTGGCGGGGCTGCTGGGCGCCCGCGAAGGCTGGGAAGCGATGAAGGATAGGGCGCAGACCCATGTCCGCAACCGTCACGACTGGGCTGCCAACGCCTATGATTATCTGTCTGTTTACCATCTCTTGCTAGCCGGAAGCGAAAGCGGCGGTGCCAGGCGCATCGCGGCAACGACAAGGTGATACGGGCATGAAGCTGGGGCAGCAGGGTCGGACAAAGCAAGGCAGGCGCCGCCAAGCAAAGCGGTTCCGGCCGACTTTGCCGATTGGCCACAAGGCCTTCGCCCCGATCTTGGGCCTATGGGGCGCTCTGCTCGGTGGCCTTTCGGTGCTGGTCATGCCCGCGGCACTGCTTGCCAAGGCGACCCGCGACTTGCCGATCGGTCAATGGGATAAGCTCGTGCAGCCGGTGCTGGCGATGGCAGCCGCGCTGGTGCTGGGAACAGTGCTGTTCAGCGTCGCTTCGGCTCTTTCGTCTCGGTCGCGCCAGCAGTTCAGCCCGCACTCTGCAGATGATGCGGATGACCGTCCCACGCATCTGATCGATCCGCTGCGCGATCTCGGCACCCATAGTCTCGATGATCCGATCGAGACGATGCCGTTCGAAAGCCCGGCTTGGCGCGATGCCGATTTGGATGTGCGCGAGCCTGAATTCGTTCCCCTGTTTGATCAGGAGTTCGAGCCGGCCGGCCATGTCGATCCCGCTCCGCGCGAACTCGATCTTGGCGAATTTGCCGCAATGCCGGGCCGCAATGCCGTGTGGGTCGAAGATCCGCCCGTGCCTGCGCCTGTGCCTGCGGTCGAACCCGTCCAAGCCCCCGCTCCTGCCTCGGCCGTGCGCCGGGCCGCGCCGCCAGCACGGCCAGCACCGGGAACAGCCGCACTCACCCGTTTGCGCGCGGTTCCGCCGACGGAACTCAGCACGGTCGAGATGGTCGAACGCTTTGCCGGTGCGCTCCACGAACATCGCGCGACTCCTCCGGCGCGGGCGCTGGGCGGCGCCGAGCTTGCTGCCCGCGAGGCAGCGCTTGCCGAGGCGCTGAAGTCGCTTGCAAATCTGAGCGGCGATAAGCCCGCCGGGCATCCGGGCGCCGACCGTGACACCCCCCTGCAAGCGGCGCTTTCCCAGCTGCACGTCCGGCGCGGCGCTGCCTGATCCGGGCGAGGCACGCAAAAGCTGCAACCGAGCGCGCCATCGGGTGCACGGTGCGCAATCTAACAATAGTTTGAATAGGTCTGCGAGAAATAATACTTCGCGTATACCCATTGCCAAACCCGCATCCTGTCGGCATGAGGGGCCGAAATCGGACGGGGCGCACCGCCTGCGGTAGCGCCTTGTCCGGGATAGTCGTCGGCACGCGCCTGTGAGTCCCGGATCGGGTGCCACGCGCTTGTTGGCATCAGACAGATCGGACTTGAGCCATGGGTTACCCTTCTGCCCAGGGTCTTTATGACCCCGCCAATGAACATGACGCCTGCGGCGTCGGCATGGTCGCGCATATCAAGGGCGAGAAAAGCCACGCGATCATCGCGCAGGCGCTGGATATTCTCGACCGGCTTGACCATCGCGGTGCGGTGGGTGCTGACCCGCTACTGGGCGACGGCGCGGGAATCCTGATCCAGATCCCCGATCCGCTGATCCGCAACTGGGCCGCGGCGAACGGCCATACGCTACCGAAGCCGGGCGAATATGCGATCGGCATGTGCTTTCTGCCGCAGGATGATGCCGCGCGCGCCTTCGTCAAGGCGCGGATGGAAGCCTTCACCGCCAAGGAAGGCCAACGCTTCATCGGTTGGCGCGATGTGCCGACCACCATGGACGGGCTGGGCGCAGCGGTGATTGCCTCGATGCCGGTGATCGAGATGGCGGTGATTGGCCGCGGGGCGAACTGCGCCGATCAGGACGCCTTCGAGCGCAAGCTGCTCACCATCCGCAAGCAGGTGCAGAACCCGCTCGCGATGCTGGCCGAAAAGCACGGCCTGCCGGGCGTGACAGAGACCTATATCCCGTCCTTCTCCACCCGTACCATCGTCTACAAGGGGCTGCTGCTGGCGACGCAGGTGGGCAGTTTCTATGACGACCTGCGCGATCCCGATTGCGTGTCGGCGCTGGGCCTTGTCCATCAGCGCTTCAGCACCAACACCTTCCCGAGCTGGCGGCTCGCGCACCCGTTCCGTTTCATCGCCCATAATGGCGAGATCAACACCGTGCGCGGCAACGTCAACTGGATGAACGCCCGTCGCCGCACGATGGAAAGCGAACTGCTCGGCCCCGATCTCGACAAGATGTGGCCGATCATCCCGCACGGGCAATCGGACACGGCCTGCCTCGACAATGCTTTGGAGCTGCTGATCGCCGGGGGCTACTCGCTGGCCCATGCGATGATGATCCTGATCCCCGAAGCCTGGGCCGGCAATGCGCTGATGAGCCCCGAGCGGCGCGCCTTCTACGAATATCATGCCGCGCTGATGGAGCCGTGGGACGGCCCGGCCTCGGTGTGCTTCACCGATGGCCGCCAGATCGGCGCGACGCTCGACCGCAACGGCCTGCGCCCGGCGCGCTTCTGCGTGACCAAGGACGATATCGTCTGCCTCGCCTCGGAAAGCGGCGTGCTGCCGTTCGCGGAAGAGGATATCGTGCGCAAGTGGCGGCTCCAGCCCGGCAAGATGCTGCTGATCGACCTCGAACAGGGCCGCATCATCGAGGATGATGAACTGAAGGCCGATCTCGCCAATGCCGAGCCCTATGCCGAGTGGCTGAATCAGGCACAATACAAGCTGGCTGACATCACCGATATCGTCCCCGA
>RDXA01000148.1 GCA_004292705.1 Sphingomonadales bacterium
GAGATCACCGACTTGAACCGCCTGTATCTCGACGAGGGTAGCATGTCGGTGGAGATCATGGGTCGCGGCTTTGCGTGGCTCGACACCGGGACCCATGCCTCGCTGCTCGATGCGGCGACCTATGTGCGTATCACCGAAGAGCGGCAGGGGCTCAAGATCGCCTGTCCCGAGGAGATCGCCTGGCGTCAGGGCTTCATAGACGATTCGCGCCTGATTGAGATCGCGGGGCCCCTGCGCAAGTCGGGCTATGGCGAATATCTGCTTGGCCTGCTGGAAAGTCCCGTCCTGTCATGATTGTCTTGGAGACCGCCCTGCCGGGCGTGCTGATCATCGAGCCGAAGGTGTTCGGCGATGCGCGCGGTTTCTTCATGGAGACCTGGAACGCTGCCGGCTTTGCCTCGGCCGGGCTCAACCTCTCTTTCGTGCAGGACAATCACAGCCGCTCGCAGAAGGGTGTGCTGCGGGGGCTGCATTTCCAGAACCCGGGACCGCAGGGCAAGTTGGTGCGGGTCGCCAAGGGGGCGGTGTTCGACGTCGCGGTCGACCTGCGCGCTTCCTCGCCGACCTTCGGCCAGTGGACCGGGGTCGAACTGTCGGCTGAGAACAAGCGGATGTTCTGGGTGCCCGAGGGCTTCGCGCATGGCTTTCTCACGCTCGAGGACGACACTGACTTCCTCTATAAGTGCACCGCGCCTTATGCCCCGCAGAACGAACACACGCTGGCGTGGGACGATCCGGCTGTGGGTATCGATTGGCCGGAAATCGGCATGGCCCCGCTGGTCTCGGAGAAGGACGCGCGTGGGCTGGCGCTCGCTCACGTGCCGGTATTCGCATGAGGGTGCTGATCACCGGGGCGAACGGCCAACTCGGCGGGGCCTTGCAGCGCACTGCACCCACCTGGGCTGAGGTGAGCGCGATCGACGTAGCCGATTGTGACCTTACCGACAGCGCGATGCTCACCGCCCGGCTGGTGGTCGAGGCGCCCGAATTGATCCTCAATGCGGCCGCCTACACCGCGGTCGACAAGGCCGAGAGCGATGAGATAACCGCGCGCGCGATCAACGCAGGCGCTGTGGCGACGATGGTCGAGGCGATGGCCGCGACCGGGGGCAAGGTGGTGCACGTCTCGACCGACTATGTGTTCGACGGAAGTGCGTCTTCGCCCTACGCGCCGGATGCGCCGCGTAATCCTCAGTCGGCCTACGGCCGCACCAAGGCGGAAGGCGAGGACGTGCTGCGCGACACCGATCTTCTGGTCCGCACCGCCTGGGTCTACGAGGCGGGGGGCGCGAACTTCGTGCGCACCATGATCCGGCTGATGAAGGAGCGCGACGAACTGGGTGTGGTCGCCGATCAGATCGGTGCACCGACCTGGGCGACCGGGCTGGCGCGCACGTTGTGGGGGCTTGTCGAACGTCAAGCGAGCGGTACCTTCCACCATTGCGACGCGGGTGTTGCCAGCTGGTACGACTTTGCGGTCGCGATCGCCGAAGAGGCCCATGCGCGCGGCATTCTGACGCGATTGCCGCTGATCCGTCCGATCGTCACGACCGATTATCCCACGCCCGCGCGGCGCCCGGCGTTCTCGCTGCTCGATTGCCGCGCGACCCGCGAAGCGCTGGGCGAGAACCACACCCACTGGCGCACCAACCTGCGCCTGATGCTCGAAGAGGAAAGCAAGCTTGGCTAATGTGCTCGTGACCGGCGGGGCCGGTTTTATCGGTGGCAACTTTGTTCATTACTGGAACGCAAAGCACCCCGAAGACCGGGTGATCGTGCTCGATGCGCTGACCTATGCCGGCAACCGTTCGACCCTCGAGGGTGCGCCCAACGCTGAACTCGTCGAAGGCGACATCCGCGACACCGAACTGGTCGAGACGCTCCTGCGCGAACACGGGATCACCACCCTCGTCCATTTTGCCGCCGAGAGCCATGTCGACCGCTCGATCAGCGGGCCGGACGCGTTCATCGACACCAACATCCTGGGCACCAACAGCCTCTTGAAGGCCGCTCGCGCGGTGTGGCTAGCGGGCAGCGGGACTGACCACCGCTTCCACCACATCTCAACCGATGAGGTGTTCGGTTCGCTGGGGCCCAACGATCCGGCGTTCAGCGAAGTGACGCCCTATGCGCCCAACTCACCCTACTCGGCATCCAAGGCCGCGTCCGATCACCTGGTCCGGGCTTACCATCACACCTACGGTCTGGATGTGGTCACCAGCAATTGTTCAAACAATTACGGGCCGTACCAGTATCCCGAAAAGCTGATCCCGCTGTTCCTGCTCAACGCGCTCCATGGTCGGCCGCTGCCGATCTACGGCGACGGGATGAACGTGCGGGACTGGCTTCATGTCGAAGACCACTGCCGCGGGATCGAGGCTTGTCTGCTCCGCGGTGTGCCGGGTGAGACCTACAACATCGGCGGCGGGGCGGAGCTGCCCAACATGACCGTGATCGACACCATCTGCGCCGAGGTCGACCGTGCCTTCGGCGAGATCGACGGCTTGGCGGACCGCTACCCCGAAGCGCCGGCTGCCAAGGGTCTGCCTACCAACAGCCTCAAGACGTTCGTTACCGACCGTGCCGGCCACGACCGCCGCTACGCCATCGACGAGACCAAGGCCCGCGCCGAACTCGGTTACGCCCCCGAGCACAGCTTCGAAGACGGGCTGCGCCAGACCTTGCGCTGGTACCTCGCACGCGAAAACTGGTGGAAGCCCCTGATAACCACGTGAGGCAAGCTTGACCTAGCCGGACGGGCCGATGCGCATATCTTGATTTGTCCCTGCAAGGTGCCGGGGATCGCGTGATACCATGAAGGAAAAACTGGGGCGACTGGACCGATGTCCTTTGCTTCGGATTGGCATCGTGGGCGCAGATAGGTTAGCGTCGATCGCCATCGGCCACTAGCGAAGGTAGGGATGCAAATTACACCAGTGATTCTGTGTGGCGGCAGCGGCACCCGTCTGTGGCCGCTCAGCCGCACGGCACTGCCCAAGCCGTTCCTGCCCCTCATGGGCGACGGAACCCTTTTCGAGCAAACGATTCGGCGCTTCGCCGGCGATACCCGCTTCGCGCCGCCACTGGTTGTTGCGGGCGCCATCCACATGAATCTGGTGATTGACCAGCTCGGCGATGCTCCGGGTGCCCGGCTCGTCGTCGAGCCAGAAGGCAGGAACACCGCTCCGGCGATTGCGGTTGCCGCGGCACTTCTGCCCGAAGACGCGGTGATGCTGGTCTGCCCGAGCGATCACCACATCGCCGACAGTGCCGCGTTCCGCGCTGCGGCGCTCGCCGCAGCAGAATTGGCGCGGCAGGATTTCCTTGTGTCCTTCGGGATCGCAGCAGACCGGCCCGAGACCGGTTACGGCTACCTCAGGCGCGGCGACCCTCTGCCTGGCGGCTTTGCCATCCGCGAATTCGTCGAGAAGCCTGATCTTGCGCGCGCCACGACCTATCTCGATAGCGGCGAATATAGCTGGAACGGGGGTATTTTCGCTTTCCGTGCAGGGAACTTCCTCGCCGAACTTGCGATGTACCGTCCGGACATGGCGCACCTCGCCGCAGAGTCCGTGGCTAAGGGCCGGTCCGAGGATCCGGTATTCCACCCCGCACCCGAGTCTTTCTCCGTTATCGCCAAGGAGTCGGTCGATTACGCCGTAATGGAAAACACCCGGCGTGCGGCAATGGTCCCCGCCGACATGGGCTGGTCAGACATCGGCAGCTGGGCGGCACTCGCGGAGGCACTCGCCGACAAGGGCGACGAGGCAGGTAACATCAGGTCCGGCGACGTCGACCTGATCGGCTGTCATGGTGTCTTGGCGATCAGCGACGGCCCACGCATCTCGGCTATCGATCTCGACGACGTATGCATCATCGTCTCCGACGGCGAGGTCTTGGTGACAACCCGCAAGGGGGCGCAGGCAGTGGGCAAATTGCCGCGCGCCGTGCGCCAGTGAGCAATCCGGGCTTCGCGCCGCGTTTGCTCGCCACTCGCATGGTGGAAAAGGTATGGGGCCGTGAGCGCTTACCCCCGCCATTCGTCACGTCGCCGGGCAAGCGGATTGGCGAGATCTGGTTCGAGCCACCGCCCGAATTGCCGCATGTGCTGGTCAAGTACTTGTTCACCTCGGAAAAACTCTCGGTCCAGGTCCATCCATCCGCGACACAGGCGCTCCCCGGCGAAGCAGGCAAGGAAGAGTGCTGGCTGGTACTCGACGCCGAACCCGATGCGAAGCTTGCCATCGGCTTCGAACGCGAGATGACGGCTGCTGAGATCGAAGCGGCAGCGTTGGACGGCACCATAGAATCGCTTCTCACCTGGCACCCCGCGAACCCCGGTGACATTTTCTACCTTCCAGCTGGCACCGTTCACGCGATTGGCCCAGGCCTGTCCCTCGTGGAGATCCAGCAGTCCAGCGATACAACCTTTCGGCTCTATGACTACGGTCGCCCGCGGGAGCTGCACCTTGAGCGTGCACTGGCGGTGGCGCAGTTAGTGCCTCACCCGCCGGAACACCGCGCCAGTATCACGGTACGAGGACAGAATCTGGTAGATGGCCCCTATTTCCGGCTTGATCACGTCGAAGGTGCGCCAGATGCGGCTACGCACCAAGATTTTGCCAACGGTGTCTTGGTACTTCCTCTCGCCGGGGAAGTGTGCGCGTTGCAAAATGATGCGCGTGCCGGGCCTGGCGAATGCCTTTACGCGCCCGATCTTGCCGCACTCGATTTTTCGGCAGTCGATCTTACTCTGCTGGTGCGCCCCGCCTGATACTCACCCCAGCGCAATATCCGGGGCGTCTTCCTGCTTCATGCCGACCACGTGGTAGCCGGCGTCGACATGATGCGTTTCGCCGGTCACGCCTGATGACAGGTCCGACAGCAAGTACAGTCCGGCCCCGCCAACATCCTCGATCGTCACGTTGCGGCGCAGCGGGGCGTTGTATTCGTTCCATTTGAGGATGTAGCGGAAGTCGCCGATGCCACTGGCCGCCAGCGTCTTGATCGGCCCTGCGCTGATCGCATTGACCCTGATGTTCCTCGGCCCGAGATCATTGGCGAGATATTTGACGCTCGTCTCCAGCGCCGCCTTGGCCACGCCCATGACGTTGTAATGCGGCACGACCTTCTCGGCGAAGGCGTCAGCCTGCCATGGCCCGAAGTCGAGCACGGTGTAGCTGCGCCCGCCGGGCAGGGTCTCGCGAAAGGCCTTGTAGCGGCATAGTTCACCGCCGTCGGGGCCGCGTTCTTCCTCGCCGCCCCAAGCGCAGCCGGTGTTGGCCGAGAGCGGGACGAGCACGTCGGCCACCGGCTCCCGCGGCACCCGCACCCCGTTGAGCACGATCTGTCCTTGCACCACCGCCACCCGGTCCGCGCCGAGCATCCGCGTGTGTTCAAGGCTATCGACGAGGTCGGCGGTGGTCTGGTGCGGCAGCCCGTACATCAGATCGAAATTGAGCGAGGTCACCCCGCCGCTGCGCAGCCACTCGACACTGCGGCAGATCATTGCGGCGGGCTGTTCGCGGCCGATGGCTTTCTGGCAATGGGGCGCGAAGGTCTGCACCCCCATGCTGGCGCGGGTGATGCCGACCTCGCGGATGACTCCGCTCCATTCGGCGGTCAGGCTGCGCGGATCAAGCTCGATCGACCACTCGGGCCGGTGCAGCGGGAAATGGGCGTGCAACGCTTCGACCAGCGCCAGCAGCTCGCGCGGGGCAATCGCATTGGGACTGCCGCCGCCAAAGGCGATGCGCCGCACCCGCGCGCTGGTGGGCAGCAGGCTGGCGACCGTCGCGATTTCCTGATGCAGCGCGGCGAGGTAACTCTCCACCCGCGCGCGCTTGCCCGATTTGCCGGTGTTGCAACCGCAGTAAAAGCAGATCTGCTCGCAGAACGGGATGTGGAGATAGAGCGAGATGTCTCCCATCGCACCAGCAATGGCACGCTCTGTAGTGCCGCTCTCAAGCGGGCCGAAATCGGCGGCGGTGGGGTAGCTGGTGTAACGCGGCACCGGCTTGGCGAGGAGGTTGGGGTGATAGGTCCACATGAGTGCGGTTAGACCGCGCGCGGCGTCACCCGTCTTTGCGCGAAATCAATTTGTACGCTTTTCGCGTGCCGGATCGCCCCGTTCGCGGCAGGTGCCTGCGTGG
>RDXA01000149.1 GCA_004292705.1 Sphingomonadales bacterium
GGCGATGGTTTCGACCACGCTCGCCCGCAGCCGGTGTGCATCGGCCAGCGGGACGCCGGGGATGGCAAAGCTTCCGCCCGCCAGCCCCAGATGCACCGTCGCATAACCGCGCAGCCGCGCGATCGGCCCCTGCGCAATCTCGACCGAGTGGAGCTTCTGCCGCGTCGCGATCCGGCTGGTGGGCGACATGAGGCCGGTGGTGGAAAAGATCTGCACCTCATCGAGCGCAAAGCGGCGGAATTCCCATGCGTAAAGATTGGCGCCAACCGCGATCACGGCGAGACCTAGCGGGATCAGGAACAGGCCGAAGGGCGCGAAGATCACCGCGAGGATTGCCGCCACCACAAGGATCGCGGCATCGAGCACCGCCTTGTCGGTACGCTGGCGCTTGCTGGCGCGCTGCCATTGCGTCGCTGCATCCGGCAGGTGGAACCCCGCAGCGGCAACGACCGGCGCAATCTCGTCCATCTGCGCGAAGGGCACGACCACATGGCTTTTGCTCTCGGCGTCCTGGGCAAGGCTGACAAAACTGAGGGAATGCCAGCCGAAGCGATAGCGTAGCAGGCCGGTGTCGATCACCAGACCCTGTACCCGGTGCACCGGCATCACCACATCGGTGCGGGTCAGCAGACCGCGCTGACGCCGGAACCCGCGTGCCGAGCGGGTCAGAGTGAAGCCCCAGTCGCGCAGCACCGTGCGCACCACGCCGGTGCCGAAACCGATCAGGGCCAGCCCGGTGAGGCCGACCACTGCCCCTACCGCCTGCGCATAGGGGCCAAGGGTCGCAATGGTGCTGCCCTGTTCCTTGAGCCAGCCGTACCACAGGTCGACATTCCATACGTCGATGTCGGTGACGTTGTCGGCATATTGCAGCGCGCCGCCAAGCACCGCGAAGACCGCGAGCGAGAATTCGAACAGGCCGAACCGCACCAGCCGTCCCGGCCCCATGGCGAACAGCACTTCGTCCGCGCTGGCCTCAACCGCAGACACGGTGGCCACCGCGCCGGCGCCGTGGACCTGCGCCGCCCGCTCCCCCTCGCGCCGCTCGCGCACCAGCTGGCGCAGGCGCTCGCCTTCGGCAGTAGTAAGATATTCAAGCGCGAGATCTTCACCCCCACCCGCGCCGGTCTCGAACTTGACCGAGACCAGACCGAGCAAGCGCGGCACAGGCTTGGCTTCGAGGCTGACGTCCTGAATGCGTTCAAACGGCACCGAGCGCGCCGAGCGGCTGAACAGCCCGCTTTCCACCCGGATATCCGTCTCGCCAATGGTGTAGGTCAGTCGGCGCCACCCGAAATAGCTGAAGGCGGTGCCGATCACCGCCGATGCCACGCCGACGCCGATGGCAATCAGGAACCGCCCGTCGCCGCCGATCCCGGAAAAGGCGATGGCGATGGCAGGCAAAACCGCGCTGCGAAGACTGCCGAGCGCACCGAGGATGACGCTGACCGGCGCTGTGCGCTGTGGTTCGTTCATACCGTTTCGCGGCGGATATGGGCGCGGATCTCCTCGCGCATGTCGCGCGCCAGCGGCTCGCCGAGACCGGGGAGCGATACGCTGGCATTATGATTGCCTGCCGTGTGCAGCGTCAGCGTGGCGATACCGAAAAACCGGTCGAGCGGGCCCTGATGCACGTCGATATGCTGCACCCGCCCGAACGGAACCACCGTGTCCGAGCGGAACAGCAAGCCCCGCACCACCCGCAGCCGGTCGGCACTGATCTGGTAGCCGCGCGCGTTATAGCGCGTGGCCGGCACCCGGATAATCAGCGCAAGCGCAATCAGCAGCACAGGCCCGGCAATAATCCCGCTGGGGAACAGGGCCTGATCTTGAAAGGCGGTCTCCAGCACCAGCGCGCCGATCAGAAACGGGATCGCGGTCAGCGTGGTGCGCACCCGCAAGGCATGGGCATAGTTGGGGTGGAGCTTGGTCAGCTCGTCGCCATCATCGAGCGGCGCGGGAACAGGCGTGTGATCCATGGTGCCTTAGTGGCGCAATACAGCCCCGCCGTGCAAGCGATTTTCCCCCGTGACCTAGCGCATTTATGAGGGCGACGGGCTGCCCGCAGCACCTTAGAACCACCCGTAAACCCATCGGGAGAAAGACATGACCATCCTGCATTCCAGCCTCGGCCCCAATCCCCGCCTCGTGCGGATGTTCATGATCGAAAAAGGTCTGGAGGAAGGCCGCGATTTCACCCGCGTGCATTATGACATCATCACCGGCGCAAACCGGCAGGATGCGAGCTATGTCGCCAAGAATCCGCTCGGCACCACCCCGACGCTGGAGCTGGATGACGGCACCTGCCTCACCGAAAGCTGGCCGATCTGCGAGTATGTCGAGGAACTGCACCCCCAGCCCAACCTGTTCGGCGAAACCCCGGTAGAGCGCGCCACGGTGCGCAAGTGGGCGCGATTGTTCGATCAGGAGGTGGTTGTACCGATGACCATGGGCTTCCGCGCCGGAGCAGGCCGCCCGATGTTCGAGCCGCGCATGGCGGTGGTCTCCACCAAGGCCGGGCAAGAGCTCTCCGCCATGGCTGACGAGAAGTGGATGATGTTCGACAGCTTTCTGGGCGACAGCAACCACATCGCGCTGGGCCGCTTCACCTTTGCCGATCTCTTGATATTCGCCTTCGCCAATTTCGGCTTCACCGTGGGCTGGAAGCTTCCGCTTGGCACCGACAACGTTGCTCGCTTCATTGACACGCACAACCAGCGGCCCTGCGCGAGCGTGTGGCAGCAGGCCGAATAATGCCCGACCTGCACGGGAAAGTCGCAATCGTCACCGGCTGCGCCAGCGGGATTGGCGCGGCGACGGTGCGGCGGCTGCGGGCCGATGGAGCCGAGGTGCTCGGCACCGATCTGGACGCGGAGCGCGGCGCGGCCCTTTGTGCCGAGTTGGGCGCGTTGTTCGCGGTGCAGGATGTCTCCGACCGCACGCTATGGCCGCAGATTGTCACCCGCGCGGTGGAGGCCTTCGGGCGGCTCGATATCCTCGTCAACAATGCCGGGATGGTCTCGGGCACGGGGATCGGCGATCTCGATGACGAGGCGATGTTCGCTGCCTGGGACAAGGTGCTGGCCGTCAATCTCACCGGCACGATGGCGGGTTGCCGCGCGGCGATAGCGGCGATGCGCGCGAACCCGGGCGGATCGAAGGGCGCGATCATCAACATCGCCTCGACCACCGCCATCGCCCCACTCCCCACCGATGTCGGCTATTCGGCCAGCAAGGGCGCGGTCAGGGTGCTGTCGAAATCGGTCGCCACGTGGTGTGCCCAGCGGCAGCTCAACATCCGCTGCAACACGGTGATCCCCGGCGCGACGATGACGGGCATCCTCGCCGCCGCCGAGCAGCACACCCCCGGTCTGATCGCCGCAGTGGCCAAGACCTCGCCCCTCAACCGCTTGGCCGATCCGTCCGAAACCGCCGCCGCCATCGCCTTTCTCGCCAGCGACGAATGCCCGTTCATGACCGGGGCGGAGATGGTGGTGGACGGCGCAGCGCTGTCGATCCATCCGGGGTTCTAGCCGCCGCGCATCTTCTCCAGATAGCCGGTCGGCCCCATCTGCGCGGCGGTCCATACGAAGATTGCCAGCGAGGCGAGGCCCGAAACGAGGCACACCCCGAACACCGCAACGGCCAGCGCGCTCTCGCCTTGGGTCGGCGTCAGCGCATCGCTGACCGCGCCGATCACCGCGAGCCCCAGCGCCTGCCCGACGAGGTTGTTGAAGAACAGCGCGATCGCCACCGCGAACCCCCGGCTGGCAGGCTCGACTGCCGCCTGAATGCCCGACATGATGCCCGCCTGACTGGCGACATAGATCGCATAGGCCACCCCGAACCAGCCGAGAAACGCGCCGAACCCGGAGGACGTCAGACTCAACGCCAGCGGCACCACGCAGCCGAGGCTCACCAGCCCCGGCAGCCACGCGCGCCAGCGTTCATCGCGCAAGGTCAGCCAATGGGTGAGGTAGCCCCCGAGGATCGGCCCCGGGATCCCGCCCAGAAAGAAGGTCAGCCCGAGATAGAGCCCGACATCCCCGGTCGAGATCGGGAACTGGCGCAGCATCACCGCCGCCATCCAGAAGGCGAGCGCATAGCCGATCATGATCTGCACCGCCCAACCCAGCGCCAGCCCCATGAACACGCGGTTGGTGATGAGGCTCATGATCGTGCGCCCCAACGGCAGCTGTGCCATGTCGGTGCCCGCCGGGGCATAGCGCCCGCGCACAGGCTCGCGCACGGTGAGGTAGATCACAAGGCCCAGAAGCAGCCCCGGCAGGCCCATCAGGATGAAGGCCCAGCGCCAGTTGAAAATCTCCGCCAGCTGCCCGCCGAACACCAGCCCCGCTGCCGTGCCGACAGTCGATCCCAGCGTGAGATAGCCCATCGCCTTGGCCAGTTCATGCCGCGCGAAGAAATCGGCGACGAGGCTTTGCGAGGACGGCCCCGAACAGCCCTCGCCCACACCCACCCCGGTGCGCGCGGCAAACAAAGCCCAGAAGCCCGTAGCCAGCCCGCAGGCCGCGGTCATCAGGCTCCAGAAGCTGATCGCGCCTGCCACGATGTTCTTGCGGGTCGAGCGGTCGGCCAGCCGCGCCGCCGGGAAGCCCGCCAGCACATAGACCAGCGAAAACGCCGCCCCGCCGAGCAAACCAAGCTCGAAATCCGACAGCGCAAACTCGGCCTTGATGTCCTGCACCAGAATGCCGAACACCAGCCGGTCGGCGACACTGAACGCGCTCGTCAGCGTCAGCAGCGCCAGCACATACCAGCGATAACCGCTGGATGCCTCAGTGGTGAGGGCGGGCGTAGAGGCCATTATCCACCGGGATCGTCAGGCCATTCAGAAACCGCGCCTCGTCCGACGCGAGAAACAGCACGCAACCCGCGACATCCTTGGGGTGGCCCAGCGCATCCATGGCCAGCGGGCCTTCGGGGATATCCATCGGCTTTTCGCCGCCGCGGCCCGAGATGCCCATCACCATCGGCGTTTCGATCCCGCCCGGCGCCAGCGCATTGACGCGCACCCCGTAACCCTTGTCCTGAAAATCGACCGCAAGGCTGCGGGTCATCCCCGCAATCCCGGCCTTGCACGCGGCGTAGGCAGGGATGTTGCCATAGCCCATCAGCGCCGCGGTCGAGGCCATGTTGATGATCGACGAGCCGCCCCCGCCGATTGTGAGGTGGCGGTGCTTCATCAGCGGCACGGCATATTTGCACCCAAGGAAGGTGCCGACCACGTGAATGTCGAGATGCAGCCTGAAATGCGCGAGTGAACAGTCCTCGATGCTCTCGAAGATCACGTTGCCCGCATTGTTGACGAGGATATCCAGCCCGCCGTGGCGTTCCTCGACCGCGCGCATCACCTCGATCCACTGGTCCTCGCTGGTGACATCGAGCGCCATGGCATCGCCGCCGATCTCGGCCGCCACCTTGTGCGCCAGATCGACCTCGCGGTCGGTGACGATCACCGTCGCGCCCTCGCGCGCCAGCGCCTCGCAATCGGCCTTGCCCAGCCCCATTGCCCCGCCTGTCACGAGCGCGACCTTGCCCGCTACCCTGCCCGCCATCTGCTCTCTCCCAAAAGCCTGATTTATGGTCGCAGCCTATCGGGCAGCCTTCAGCAAACCACTGTCGAAAGCGCGAGGCCGCGCCCAGGCGGCGGCAATGTATCCTCGGCGCCCGAGGGAGAGGCGCGATGATCGAGGCGAGCGAAGTCGCACGGCTGAAGGCGATGATGGAATGGGAAGGCCAGCGCACCGCGCCGCCGCAGGGCTTCCCCGCGCTGCCCGATATGCCTGCGGGGCGTTACACCAGCCCTGACTACTTCGCGCTCGAACAGCAGCACGTGTTCCGCAAGAGCTGGCTGTTCGCCGGGCACATGGACGAGATCCCCGAGCCCGGGTGCTACATGCGCTGGCACAATGCCGGCGATCCGATCGTGATCGTGCACGGCATGGACGGCGTGGTGCGGGCCTTCCACAACACCTGCCGCCACCGCGGCGCGCCGGTCGTGACCGAGGACCGGGGCAAGTCCTCGCGCCTGATGTGCGGCTATCACAACTGGACCTACAAGACCGACGGCAGCCTGGTGGGCGTGCCCGAGCGGCGCGACTT
>RDXA01000150.1 GCA_004292705.1 Sphingomonadales bacterium
ATCGGCTCACCCGGACGCATCTGGCCGACACGGTGAACCATCAGGAGGCCCATGAGATCGAAGCGCTCAAAGGCCCGGTCGGCCAGCTGATGCATCCCCGGCAGGGTCAGCGGTTCGTAATGGGTGAGCTCCAGCGCTTCCACGCCGTCATCGTAACGCACCTCCCCCACGAAGGTGCATACCCCCCCGAGGCCGGGATTGGCCTGCGTGAAAGGGCCGATCAGCGTGCCGGGGATGAAGACCTGATGGAGCAGGCGGATATCCCGCATCGGCATGGGGTCAGCCCCCCGAAACCGGCGGAAGCAGCGCGATTTCGTCACCCTCGACCGCCTGCAAGGCTGTCTTGTCAGACAGCAGCGCCCCGTTGAGTGCGAGGCGGTTCCTCGGATCGTCCAGTGCATCGGCCAAGGCAGGTGGCAGCGCTGCTGTCAGACCGGCCCAGTCGAGCGGCCCGGGCAGCGACAGCGCGGGCGCGCCGCCAAGGTCGGCGAGCTTGCCCAGCAGCACGACGGTGACCATCTCAGCCCCCCGTCATCGACATGTGCCGCGCGAGTGCGGGCGCATCGCCGCGCTGATCCATGCGGAAGTGGTGCTTCTCGGGCTTGATCCGCAGCGCCTCGTCAAGTGCGGCAGCAAGGTTGGCTTCCGGCGCATCCGATCGCAGCGCCGCACGCAGATCGACCTGCTCGCCCCCGCCAAGGCAGGGGTAAAGCTGGCCGGTCGCAGTGACGCGCAGGCGGTTGCAGCCCTCGCAGAAATTGCCGGTATGGGGCGTGATGAAGCCAAGCCTTCCCCCGGTCTCGGCAACATCGACATAGCGCGCCGGGCCGCCGGTCTTGTGGCTGCTGTCGGTCAGCGTCCAGCGCGCCGCCAGCGCTGCGCGCACCGCATCGAGCGGCAGATACTGGTCGAGCCGTTCCTCCTCCACATCGCCGAGCGGCATGACCTCGATCAAGGTGACATCGTGCCCCTGACTGTGCCCCCAGGCGATCAGATCGGGGAGTTCCGCCTCGTTCACGCCCTTCAGCGCCACGGCGTTCAGCTTGACCTTGAGCCCCGCCGCCTTGGCGGCCGCAATCCCTTCAAGCACCTGCGGCAGCGCGTCGCGCCGGGTGAGTTCGGTGAATGTCGCCCGGTCGAGCGTATCGAGCGAGACATTGACCCGCCGTACCCCGGCCCTCGCCAGCGCCTCGGCGTGCTCTGCCAGTTGCGTGCCATTGGTGGTCAGCGTCAGTTCGGCCAGATCTTGCCCCAGCCTGCGGCCCAGCGCGGTGAACAGATCAATGATGTCGCGCCGCACCAGCGGCTCGCCGCCGGTGATGCGGATCTTGGTCACCCCGCGTGCGATGAAGCCCGTGGCAAGCTCGTAGAGCTCCTCAAGGCTGAGCACGTCCTTCTTGGGCAGGAAGGTCATGCGTTCCGGCATGCAATAGGCGCACCTCAGGTCGCAGCGATCGGTGACCGAGAGGCGCAGATAGGTGATGCGGCGCTGGAAGCCATCGACCAGCGGGCGCGGGCGATCGCCAACGAGGATCAGATCGGGCTTGCGGGGCGCTGGCACGGTGTCATTCATGACACAGGAGATACTGGCCTGTCACCCCGGGCGCATCTGACAAAAAGTGCAGCGCGGCATCGCACGCGTCGCCAGCTGCGGCGGCCACGACATTCACCCGCTTGGGCGCAACCTCACGGGCAAGATCGCGCGCCATCGCAAGCCGCCAGTCGCGGTGATCGTGGGGGGCGGGCGGAAGGACGATGACAAGCGCGGTGCAATCCACTTCGGCCAGAAGTGCGCGGGCAGCCTCGAGGTGGAAGGCCATGAACGCCGTCGCCGCATCCAGCGCGCCCGATGGCAGCAGGCCCACTTCGAGCTGCCGCATCATCGCGTTACACCCCGTGCCCGGCGGGCCGTTCGCGGTGGAGCGTAATGCCGATCTGCTCCCCTGCTTCGGCGATGGCGAGTTTGACGATCTTGACCGTCACCGCCTGCACCTTGGCATCCTGCACGAACAGGGTTTCGCAGATGTGATCGGCCACTGCCTCGATCAGCTTGAAATGAACACCCTGCGGCAGGCCGCCGCTGGCAGCGAATTTCAGGTCCATGTAGTTCTTGGAGGCATCGAGCGGCGTATCGGGATCGTAGCGGTTGGCCACGGCATAGCGCGCGGCAATCGAGATGCGCAGCGGCTGCGGCTTGCCGGTCTCTTCGGAATAGATACCGGTGAGGACGTCAACGACGAGGTCGTTGACTTCAAGGGTGAGGCTATCGGACATCGCCGAGCCGTTGGCAGGCTGGGGGCGCTGAGTCCAGTGTTGGCTGGGACGCAGTGGTGGCCGCCAGGGTTGGGAATGTCAGAGATTGCGCCAGCGCGCGAAGATTGCGGTGGGGAGCAGGCGGCCACCCTCTCCTGCTTCCCTGACCGCAAGGTCGCCGTGCTCGATGGTGCCGGGCAGATGGCCGAGTGCTTCTTCAAGCAGGCCCGCGATCGCAAGGCTGCTCATGCGTACCGCATAGACGGTCAGGAAGAGGAAACGGCTGTCATGGTCGAGCAGCCGGGCACAATCGGTGACGAGGCCGGGCAGGTGCTCCTCAAGCCGCCACACCTCGCCCTCGGGCCCGCGCCCGAACTTGGGGGGATCAAGGATGATCCCGTCATAACGCCGCCCGCGCCGCACCTCGCGCGCGGTGAATTTGGCCGCGTCATCCACCAGCCAGCGGATCGGCCGCTCGTCCATCTCCGACAGCGCGGCATTGGCACGCGCCTGCACCACGGATTTCTTCGAAGCATCGACATGGGTGACCCGGCCATGCCGCGAAAGGGCAAGACTGCCGAGGCCGGTGTAGCCGAACAGATTGAGCGTCTCGGCCTCGGTCATGCCGTCAAGCTGCGCGCGCATCCACTCCCACACCGGGGCCATGTCGGGAAAGAATTGCAGATGCCGGAACGGGGTCGGGTGCGCGGTGAAGCGCACGTCGTTCCAGTCGAGTTCCCAGCCCTCGTCCGGCAGCCGTTCGGCGAATTGCCAGCGCCCGCCGCCGTCCTCGTCGGAACCCGGGATGAACTCGCCCGAAGCCTGCCAGGCAGGCCGGCGCGGTTGCCACATGGCCTGCGGTTCGGGGCGGATGAAGCTGTAAGGGCCAAACCCCTCCCACTTGCGCCCCGCCCCGCTGTCGATCAGGCGATAGGACTCCGCGTCAGGCCACCCGGTGCATTCCATCACCAGCGGTTGCTGGACAAGGCTGGCCATCACCCCGCGCCTGACGCGATCGCGTGGCCGAGCACGTAATCGCGGGTGGTGGCATAATCACCGGCCACCTCGACCATGCTCTCCGCGCGCCCGAACAGGTCACCAACCCGCGCGGGCAGATCGGGGCGAATACCGATGGCGCGCTCAACCGCGTCGGGGAACTTGGCGGGGTGCGCGGTGGCCAGCGTGACGAGCGGGACGTCGGCGGGAACGATCCCCGCCCGCGCCGCAGCCTGCGCGGCATGAAGGCCGACGCCGGTATGCGGATCGATCACCTGGCCCGCTGCGCGATAGGCCCATTGCAGCGCACGGGCGGTTTCGATCTGGTCGGTGCGCGCGCTGGTGAACAGGGCCGAGGCGCCCTCAGCCTGCGCATTGGTGAGATGCATCGCCTTGGAGGCCTCGAAGGCGCGCATCTGCTCGGCCAGCGCCGCCCCGTCGCGCCCGCCTGCATCAAACAGCAGGCGTTCGAAATTGGAAGACACCTGAATGTCCATCGACGGGGTGATCGTCGGGGTGACACCGCCCGCCGAATAGTCGCCCGAAGACAGCGCGCGGTGAAGGATGTCGTTGATGTTGGTGGCGACGATCAGTCGCTCGATGGGGAGGCCCATCTTGGCCGCGACGTAGCCTGCAAACACATCGCCGAAATTGCCGGTGGGGACGGAGTAGGCCACCGTCCGGTCGGGCGCGCCCAGCTGCAGGGCGGAGGCGAAGTAATAGACCACCTGCGCCATCAACCGCGCCCAGTTGATCGAATTGACCGCGCCAAGGTTGAGCGTGGTCGTCACATCGCCATCGTTGAACATCCGCTTCACATGCGCCTGCGCATCATCAAAGCTGCCTTCGATGGCGAGGTTGTGGACATTGGGCGCGCGCACCGTGGTCATCTGGCGGCGCTGCACATCGCTGACCCGGCCCTTGGGGTGGAGCATGAATATCTCCACCCGCTCCAGTCCCGCCACTGCCTGGATCGCGGCCGAGCCGGTGTCGCCGCTGGTCGCGCCAACGATGGTCAGGCTTTCGCCCCGCCGCTCAAGAAAGGTCTCGAACAGGCGGCCGAGCAGTTGCAGCGCGACGTCCTTGAACGCCAGGGTCGGGCCGTGGAACAATTCGAGCAGCCAGTGCTGGCTGTCGAGCTGCACCAGCGGGGTGACAGCGGCATGGCCGAAATCGCCATAGACGGTGTGACACAGTGCGAGGAGTTCATCCTCGGTCAGGCTGGGCGTGACAAAGGGTGCCATCACGCGCGCGGCAAGATCGGGATAGGCGAGCCCGCGCATCGCCCTGATTTCATCCGGGCTGAACCGTGGCCATGTGGCAGGCAGATACAACCCACCGTCGCTGGCAAGCCCCGCCAGCGTCACCCCTTCAAAATCGAGCGCAGGCGCGCCACCCCTGGTCGAAACATACTGCATGGGGGAAAGCGCCTACTCTCGCCGCCGCCTTAATGCCAGCACGTAGATGACCAGCGCGGTCAGCGCGAAAAAGAACCACTGCCCGGCGTAAGCAAGGTGGTTATTGGGCAGGTCGCCGGGATCGGGCTTGGCCATCGGTTCAAGTCCAGCAAGCGGCGGATCGGCGACAAGGCGCGGCCCGGGCGCGATGACGCCGGTCGCTTTGCCGCCCGTGAAGTCAGGCTTGGCAATGTCGCGGCTATAGCCAAGGTCCACAATCGCGCCCGAGCGGCAGGTGGCGCGCTGGACCCAACCCTTTTGCCCCTTGGCCGAGGTGCCGGACACGGCTTCGATCTTGGCTACGCTTTGGCAGTCGATCTGACTGCGGCGAAACAGTAGGGCCTCGCCCTCCCCCTTGATCGGAAAGACGACAAGATCGTCGGCGCCCATCGCTGCTTCATAGCTGGCGATCAGTGCCTCCTTCTCCGCCCGGCGCCCCAATTGCCAGATGCCAAGCGCGATCATCGTCGCCACCGCCGCCAGCACGATGATCGTCGAGATGATCGGCAAACGGCGGCTCATGGCTGGCTTTCCTCATATTGGTGATAGACCCACATGGTTTTGTAGAACCGCAAGGCCCCGATCACGCTCCCCACCGTCAGCGGCCCCCAGAACAGCAGCGAGGCCCACAAAGGCGGGTGCAGCCATTCATCCACGCCCAGCGCGGCGAGAATCAGTACCAGCGCCAGCAGCATGGTGACCACGCCAACGAACCTGCCGCCGCGTTCGAGGCTGAGGATATCCAGCCCGCAATTGCTGCACCTATTCGCCAGCCCGGCAGGCGCAGCGAACAGCGTCTTGGCCCTGCAGCGAGGACACAAACCGGAAAGGGCAGCCGAGACCAACCCCGGCTGCCCCTTCTTTTCCGTCGGACCGGTGGGGTCCGCGTTCATCAGTGGTATTCAGCGCCCCAGCCGCCCCACACATAGATGGCGACGAACAGGAACAGCCACACCACGTCGACGAAGTGCCAGTACCACGCCGCTGCTTCGAAGCCGAAATGCTGGCGCGGGGTGAAGTGGCCGAGGTAGGTCCGGTAGAGGCACACGGCGAGGAAGATCGTCCCGATCAGCACGTGGAAACCGTGGAAGCCCGTCGCCATGTAGAAGGCCGAGGAATAGGTGTTGCCGCCGAAACCGAACGGCGCGACCGAATATTCATAGGCCTGGATGGCGCTGAACAGAGCGCCCAACGCGATGGTCGCCCACAGACCCTGTTTAAGGCCGGTGCGGTCGCCATGGATCAGCGAATGGTGCGCCCAGGTTACCGTGGTGCCCGAGCACAGCAGGATCAGCGTGTTGAGCAGGGGTAGCGCAAAGGGATCGAGCACTTCCATGCCTTCGGGGATAAAGGCCGCAACCGCGCCCTCGGTCCCGAACAGGCTGGTGGTGGCGCCGGT
>RDXA01000151.1 GCA_004292705.1 Sphingomonadales bacterium
CACTCCGCCTTGTTCGCCATCACCATTCCCCCCGGTAATCGTGGTTGGCGCTGACCATGTCCTTGAGCGTGGTCGGCCCGCCCGAAGGCTCCGAGGTATGCCGCCCCGGCTCCTGCGTGCCAGCCTTGGGGGTCTCGCCGCGCGCGAGGGCATCGAGCACCGCGTCGAGGCGTTCCGGAGTCAGGTCCTCGTAGTTGTCGTCGTTGATCTGGACCATCGGCGCGGTGGCGCAATTGCCCATGCATTCGACTTCGGTGAGGGTCCACAGCCCGTCGGCCGAGATGCCGCCCTTCACCATGCCGCGCTTCTTGCAGGCGGTCATGATGTCGTCCGAGCCGCGCAGCATGCAGGGCGTGGTGCCGCACACCTGCACGTGGAATTTGCCCACGGGCTTCAGGTTATACATGAAGTAGAAGCTGGCGACTTCGAGCACGCGGATCACCGGCATGTCGAGGTACTGGGCGACATACTCGATCACCGGCAGCGGCAGCCACCCTTGCGTATCGGTCTCCGCGCCGACCTGCCGCTGGGCCAGATCGAGCAGCGGCATCACCGCCGAACGCTGACGCCCCTCGGGATATTTGGCGATGTGCCAGTCGGCGGTTTTCTTGTTCTCCGGCGTCCACGCGAAGCCGCTCCAACGGGCGCGCAGTTCGGGAGTGTCGGGAGCGGGGGTGCGGTCAGCCATCTAGTCTCTCTCGATCACGTTGAGGCGTCCGACCAGAAGACTGCGCTCCGAAGCTTCAAGTTCAAACACCAGCAACCAACTCTTGCCAGTTATTGGCATCTGCGAGTTCGGGTATCGTTCCTTCCAGACTGCACAAACCAGAAGGTCATCGACAACAATCGGAACATCCCAAGACATCGTACGATGAGTTTCCCGAAAGGGCATGCTTCGAAGATAACTGATTGCCGCGTCTCTTGTCGGAAAGGGTCGGTCGCAACCGCCCATTCCGATAAAGCCATCGGCGAACAGGTCTGAGGCCTGATCGTAATCTGCTCTTTTGATTGAGTCGAAAAGGCGAAAGACAAGGTTGGTGATTTCGTCGGTGGTGGGCTGCGGAACTTGCGCAAAAGCGCTGTTACCAGCCATCAATGCTGGCGCCATGGCTACAATTCCTATCGCTTCGCGACGACCGATCACCGGTCACACTCCCCGAACACCACGTCGATCGCGCCCAGAATGGCGGTCGCGTCGGGGAGCATGTG
This sequence comes from Sphingomonadales bacterium, assembly GCA_004292705.1. GTDB lineage: Bacteria > Pseudomonadota > Alphaproteobacteria > Sphingomonadales > Sphingomonadaceae > Erythrobacter. Next base: position 1,210 of record RDXA01000151.1, read on the forward strand.
GCCCTTGGACATGAAGTCCATCGCCTGCAGGTGCGAGAAGGCGGTGGGGCGGATCTTGCAGCGGTAGGGCTTGTTGGTGCCGTCGCTGACGAGATAGACGCCGAATTCGCCCTTGGGGCTCTCGGTCGCAACGTAAACCTCGCCTGCCGGCACATGGAAGCCTTCGGTGTAGAGCTTGAAGTGGTGGATTAGGCTTTCCATCGACTGCTTCATTTCACCGCGTTTCGGCGGAGAAACCTTGCCGTCGGTCGAGGCAATCGGCCCTTGCGGCATGTCGCGCAGACACTGCCGGATGATCTTCGCGCTCTCGTAGACTTCCTTCACGCGCACCATGAAGCGGTCGTAGCAGTCCGAATTGGTGCCGACCGGAATGTCGAACTCCATGCGGTCATAGACGTCATAGGGCTGGCTCTTGCGCAGATCCCACGGGATGCCCGCCGCGCGGATCATCGGGCCGGAGAAACCCCAGGCCACGGCATCATCACGGCTGACCACGGCGATATCGACATTGCGCTGCTTGAAGATGCGGTTGTCCATCACGAGGCTCATCGCGTCTTCGAACAGCTGGAAGAAGCGGTTGTCGAGCCAGTCGCCGATATCCACCAGCAGCTTCTCCGGCACATCCTGATGGACGCCGCCCGGGCGGAAATAGGCGCTGTGCATCCGCGCTCCGCTCGCCCGCTCGAAGAAGTTGAGGCAATCCTCGCGCAGGTCCATGATCCACAGGTTCGGCGTGAACGCCCCCACATCGAGGATGTGCGCGCCCATGTTGAGCATGTGGTTGCAGATGCGGGTGAGCTCGGCGAACAGCACGCGCAGATATTGCGCGCGGATCGGCACTTCGAGGTTCAGCAGCTTTTCGATGGCGAGCACGTAGCTGTGCTCCATCGCCAGCGGCGAGCAGTAATCGAGCCGGTCGAAATAGGGCAGCGCCTGAAGATAGGTCTTGTGCTCGATCAGCTTTTCGGTGCCGCGGTGGAGCAGGCCGACATGCGGGTCGATCCGCTCGATCACTTCGCCGTCCAGCTCCATCACCATCCGCAGCACACCGTGCGCGGCCGGGTGCTGGGGGCCGAAATTGATCGTGTAGTTGCTGATCACCTCACCGGTGGTGGTGAGCGATTCTTCGCGTTGCATGGTCATTTCTTGGCCTCCCCTTCCGGTTTGGCGAGGGCCTTTTCATCGCCGGGCAGCACGTAATCGGTGCCCTCCCACGGGGAGAGGAAATCGAAGGTGCGCATTTCCTGCGCCAGCTCAACCGGCTCATACACTACGCGCTTTTCCTCCTCGGAATAGCGCAGTTCGGTATAGCCCGTCATCGGGAAGTCCTTCCGGAACGGGTGGCCCTCGAAACCGTAATCGGTGAGGATGCGGCGCAGATCGGCGTTACCGGCGAAGGTTACGCCGTACATGTCGAACACCTCGCGCTCGAGCCACCCGGCGTTGGGCCACAGCGTGGTGACGGTCGGGACCGGGGTGTCTTCGCTCGCCGAGCACTTCACCATCACGCGGTGGTTCTTCGTCAGGCTCTGGAGCATGTAGACCACCTCGAACCGTTCAGCCCGGTCGGGGTAATCGACGCCCGCGATTTCCATCAGCTGCTGGTAGGCATGGTCTTCGCGCAGGATTTGGAGCACGCGAGCAATCGCGTCACGCTCGACACGGAAGATGACCTCGCCATGAGCTTCGATTGCTTCGATCAGCCAGACCGAGATGGTTTCGCTGATGGCGTCGATCACGCCGTCGTTCGGGGCGAATTTCGGGGCGGAGTGGAGTACGGCCATATTATGCGCCCTTACCGCTCGATCGTGCCGACGCGGCGGATCTTCCGCTGCAATTGCATCACGCCATAAAGCAGCGCTTCGGCGGTCGGGGGGCAGCCGGGGACGTAGATATCGACCGGCACGATCCGGTCACAGCCGCGCACGACGGAATAGGAATAGTGGTAATAGCCGCCGCCATTGGCGCAGGAACCCATGCTGATCACATACTTGGGATCAGACATCTGGTCATAGACCTTGCGCAGCGCCGGGGCCATCTTGTTGCACAGCGTGCCTGCCACGATCATCACGTCCGACTGGCGCGGGGACGCGCGCGGGGCGGCTCCGAAACGCTCCATGTCATAACGCGGCATGTTCACATGGATCATCTCGACCGCGCAGCAGGCAAGCCCAAAGGTCATCCACCACAGCGAACCGGTGCGCGCCCACTGGAACAGATCCTCGGTCGAGGTTACGAGGAAACCCTTGTCATTCACCTCGGTTTGAAGCGCGGTGAAATAGGCAGGATCGGGCGTGCGCACTTCGCCGCCCTTGGCGGTCGTCAACGCGGAAATGTCGGGCAACCCTTGGGGAGGAGTAACGATGGTATTCATTCCCAGTCCAACGCCCCTTTCTTCCATTCATAGGCAAGGCCAACCGCCAAGATGAACAGGAACACCATCATGCCGGTCCAGCCCACCCAGCCCGTCTCCCCCAGGCTTACCGCCCAGGGGAACAGGAAGGCAGCCTCAAGGTCGAACACGATAAAGCTGATCGCAACCAGATAGAAGCGAACGTCAAACTGGCTGCGCGCGTCCTCAAAGGCGGGAAATCCGCACTCGTATTCGGAGAGCTTTTCGGCATCGGGGTTGTGCGTGCCGGTCAGGCGCGACACAGCCATTGGTGCGAATACGAACAGGACCGAGAGCCCGAGCGCCACGAGCACGAATAACAGTATCGGCAGATACTGACTGAGGTCGACCACGACGATGTCCAAGCTGTTAATCCCTCGGTCGCCCTAAGCCTCTCGCATGCGGCGCGCAAGCCTGCGACTCGGGCAAAAGCCCATTAGAGTGTTGCAGGAAATCGAACATAGCTTGCGGGGAAGGCCTGATCCGCCGTCGGGTAAGCATTCAAAATGAGCCTGTCGGACCTGGTTGTTCACACCAGCCTTGTTCACGCGCGGCCGTCGCCGCACCGGCATTCTTGCGGACCCATTCGGGAAACGTTTACCCTTCAACGGTAAATCTTGGCCAAGACAATAGCTTGAAGAGGCGCAAATGTTTGGTCGCAAAGGGCTCAACCCGGCCCCCAAAAGGGTCTCGACGATGGAAGAACTGGCTGAGGCGCAAGGCCATATTGCCTCGCTCGATCATGCCCATGTCGCTGGGGAGATGTTCTTCGAATTGTGCTACAAGCAGCTCGCCCAGGGCGGGGATGCTGTCGGGATTGAGGACTTCATCGGGCTGCTGGCCTCGGCTGGCGGGGTCGCCTGCATTGCCACCTCGCTCATCGAATGGGAGTTCGTCAGAATGGGCCCCTTCGAGGGCGATCCCATCCTGGAACAGCAAATTGGCGGGAAGACCTATTTCTGCGGTGATCTGCCGACGCGCTATCTCTACGAAAGTCAGTTCTCGCTGCTCAACATCGCCCTTCCCTATGCGATGAAGCACGGTGCAGCCATCGAACATGATTTCCTGCACGAACCAGTCGCGCATGCGATGAAAACGGTCGGGACCCCACAATTTGGCGTGCCGCGCCTGCCTGCTGCGAACAGGCTCAATGCGAAGCCGCTCGAGCTCGCCCGGACCGCCTGGCCCCAGGCCGACCATCTCTTCGACACTGTGCAGCTTGCCCTGCAATTCCGCCCGGCCGCTCTCGGCTTTGCCATCGGCAAGGCGTTCGACACGGCCGGCACTGTCATCGATCCGCTGGTCATGGCGACTATCGCCGTGGAATGCGCGGTGCCGATGTCGATGAGCGATCCCCACCAGTTCTGGGGCGATCGGCAACGGCTGAAGGCAAACGCCGCCTAGGCGGCCGCCTACTTCATCATCCGCGCTGCCGCCGTCTCGGTCGCCTTGCCATAGGGCGGCTTGAGGCCGCCGAGCTTGGCAATGTCGATCTTGGGCTGGTGATAGACCGCGCGGGCGTGGCTGAACTCGCGGAAGCCCTCGATCGCGTGGTAGCTGCCCATCCCTGATGGCCCGACCCCGCCGAAGGGCAGATCCTCCATCGAGACATGGAACACCACATCATTGGTAGTCACCCCGCCCGAAATCGTGCGGGTCAGCACGCGCTCCTGCTCGGACTTGTCCTCGCCGAAATAGTAGAGGCCGAGCGGTCGGTCGTGTTCGTTGATGTAATCCACCGCCTGATCGACCGACTTGTAGGTCATCACCGGCAGAACGGGGCCGAAGATTTCTTCCTGCATCACCGTCATGCTGTCATCGACGCCGCGCAACACGGTGAGCGGCATCTTGCGCTGGTTGGCATTGCCGAAATCCTCGCCCGCGGGATTGACCTCGATCACCTCGGCGCCCTTGCCGCGCGCGTCCTCGACCAGGCCTTGCAGCCGTTCGAAATGCCGGTCGGAAACGATCGAGGCGTAGTCGTCATTGTCGAGGATGCGCGGATACATCGCCGCCGCCGCCCCGGTTACACCTGCGACCGCTTCATCTGCCTTGTCCTCGGGCACCATCAGGTAATCGGGGGCGAGGCAGATCTGCCCGGCGTTCATCATCTTGCCGATCGCGATGCGTTCACCCGCCTTGGCGAAATCGGCGCTGCGACCCATGACAACCGGTGACTTTCCGCCCAGCTCCAGCGTTACCGGCACGAGATTGGCCGCTGCCGCCTGCATCACGCGGCGGCCCGTGGCGGTCGATCCGGTGAAGACGAGGTGATCGAACGGAAGCGAGGAAAACGCAGCAGCGACTTCCGGGCTGCCGGTGACGACCGCCACTTCCTCAGGTGCAAAGTATTCCGCGGTGAGCTGCGCCATCAGCTCGCTGGTGCGCTCGGTAAATTCGGATGGCTTGATCATCGCCCGGTTGCCCGCGGCGAGCACCTGCATCAGCGGGCCGAAGGCGAGCTGCACCGGGAAATTCCACGGGCTGATGC
>RDXA01000048.1 GCA_004292705.1 Sphingomonadales bacterium
ACTTCCTGCGTGATCTTCATCGAGCAGAACTTGGGCCCGCACATCGAGCAGAAATGCGCCGACTTCGCGCCTTCGGCCGGGAGCGTCTGGTCGTGGTATTGCTCGGCGGTTTCGGGGTCCAGCGACAGGTTGAACTGGTCGCGCCAGCGGAATTCGAAGCGCGCCTTGGACAGCGCATCGTCGCGCACCTGCGCGGCCGGGTGGCCCTTGGCCAAGTCTGCGGCATGGGCGGCGAGCTTGTAGGTGACGACGCCGACCTTCACGTCGTCGCGGTCGGGCAGGCCGAGGTGCTCCTTGGGCGTCACGTAGCAGAGCATCGCCGTGCCATACCACCCGATCTGCGCCGCGCCGATGCCGCTGGTGATGTGGTCGTATCCCGGCGCGATATCGGTGACGAGCGGCCCCAAGGTGTAGAACGGCGCCTCGCCGCAGGCCTCCAGCTGCTTTTCCATGTTCTGCTTGATCTTGTGCATCGGCACGTGGCCGGGGCCTTCGATCATCACCTGCACGTCCTGTGCCCAGGCGCGCTTGGTGAGTTCGCCCAGCGTGTAGAGCTCTGCAAACTGCGCCTCGTCATTGGCGTCGCGGATCGAGCCGGGGCGCAGACCATCGCCGAGACTGTAGGCGATGTCATAGGCCTTCATGATCTCGGTGATCTCGTCGAAGTGCTCGTAGAGGAAGCTCTCCTTGTGGTGGGCAAGGCACCATTTGGCCATGATCGAGCCGCCGCGGCTGACGATCCCGGTGACGCGCTTGGCGGTCATCGGGATGTAGGGCAGGCGCACGCCCGCGTGGATGGTGAAGTAGTCGACGCCCTGTTCGGCCTGCTCGATCAGCGTGTCGCGGAAGATTTCCCACGTCAGCTCCTCGGCGATGCCGCCGACCTTCTCCAAGGCCTGATAGATCGGCACGGTGCCGACCGGCACGGCGGAATTGCGGATGATCCATTCGCGGGTGTCGTGGATGTTGCGGCCCGTGGAGAGGTCCATGATCGTGTCCGCGCCCCAACGGGTCGCCCAGACCATCTTGTCGACTTCGCTCGCCACGTTCGACGCGACGGCGGAGTTGCCGATATTGGCGTTGATCTTGACGAGGAAGTTGCGCCCGATCGCCATCGGCTCGCTCTCGGGGTGGTTGATGTTGTTGGGGATGATCGCCCGCCCCCGCGCAATTTCGCTGCGGACGAATTCAGGCGTGATGACATCGGGGATCTCCGCGCCCCAGCTCTCGCCATCGCGGATCAGATCGGCGGCGATTTCGCGGCCCAGATTCTCGCGCTCGGCGACATATTCCATCTCGCGGGTGATGATGCCGCGCCGGGCATAGTGCATCTGGCTGACGTTCATGCCCGCCTTGGCGCGCAGGGGCCGCTTCACCGCATGG
>RDXA01000152.1 GCA_004292705.1 Sphingomonadales bacterium
GCCGCCGACGCGCTGCTCGATGACGCACTGATCGCCTGCGCCAATATCCTCGGCGAGATAGAGAGCCGCTTCGTGTGGGAGGGCGCCCGCGCCACCGGGAGCGAGGTGGCGGTGCTGTTCAAGACCACTGGCGAGCAGCTCGATGAGGTGGTGGACCGGCTCGGCGAACTCCACCCCTACGACACGCCCGCGATCATCGGCTGGCACGCCGACGCCGTCCATCCGGCCACTTTCGCGTGGCTGACAGGGAGCGTTTCCGGTTAGCGGTATTATTTTACCCTATCCAAAAGTGGCGCTTTTGCTTGACTTCACGCCGCTCCGGCGACATTTGCGCCCCACTTCGCTGCCCGGCACCTGATCCGTGGAGCGATTCTTGTCAGGCATCACCGGGCAGGAAAAATTTCGAATCAAGGACACATGCCATGAAGGCACTCAGCAAGCAGACCCGGTCGATCAAACCGGCCGAGGTCGAAAAGAACTGGCACATTATCGATGCCGATGGCCTCGTCGTCGGTCGTCTTGCCGCGATCATCGCCAACATCCTGCGCGGCAAGACCAAGCCGACCTACACCCCGCACGTCGATTGCGGCGATCACGTGATCGTCATCAACGTCGAAAAGGTGAAGTTCACCGGCAACAAGATGGGCGACAAGATCTATTACAAGCACACCGGCCACCCCGGCGGCATCAAGGAAACCACCCCCAACAAGGTGCTGGGCGGCCGTTTCCCCGAGCGCGTGCTTGAAAAGGCTGTCGAGCGCATGATTCCGCGCGGCCCCCTCGGCCGTCAGCAGATGAAGGCTCTGCACCTCTATGCCGGCACCGAACATCCGCATGACGGCCAGAAGCCGCAGGTGCTCGACGTCGCTTCCATGAACCGCAAGAACAAGGTGGCCGCATAATGGCTGATGAAACCACCACCGTCTCGGATCTCGCCGATCTGAAGGACATCGCCGCCGGCGTCCCGCAGGGCGACGCCGCTGAAATCGCCCGCGTCGCAGCCCCGCTGCGCGACCGTGAGATCGATGCGCAGGGCCGCTCCTACGCCACCGGCCGCCGCAAGGACGCGGTTGCCCGCGTGTGGGTCAAGCCCGGCACCGGCAAGATCACCATCAACGGCCGCGATCAGGAAACCTATTTCGCGCGTCCGACCTTGCGTCTGGTGATCAACCAGCCCTTCACCGTCACCGACCGCACCGGCCAGTATGATGTGATCGCCACCGTGCGCGGCGGCGGGCTGTCGGGTCAGGCGGGCGCCGTCAAGCACGGCATCGCCCAGGCCCTGACCAAGTACGAGCCCGAGCTGCGCAGCGCGGTGAAGGCCGAAGGCTTCCTCACCCGCGACAGCCGCGTGGTCGAGCGCAAGAAGTACGGCAAGGCCAAGGCCCGCCGCAGCTTCCAGTTCTCGAAGCGCTAAGCACACCGTCTTTCCGGTACCCGGAAACATCAAGGGCGGCCCCCGCAAGGAGGCCGCCCTTTTGTTTGTGCAACACCCCAGGGATCAGCGTTGCAACAGGAAAAGCCCGAACGACAATCCGCTTCCGGAAAAGAAGACCGGCCACGACCAGTACAGCTTTGCATCAGCCACATGCACCATGTGGATCGCCAGTGGCCCCGCGCTGGTGCCCTGCGAACCGATCACGAGCGCAATTGTCGCGGACAGGATCGCGCCCAGTGTCAACGCCTTGATCATATCCATCACCATTCCCCACTTGGAACCCGCCACCGCTGGGCGGCTTGCCGGTTGAACAGGGCAGGGCTGGATGCGTGACAGCGCACGCCTGCCCAGCGCCTGCCGCCTCATTTCATCAACAAGGCGTTAAAGCGGGTGATAGAGAAAGGGTTAAGGCACGGCCCGGTCAGGTTACCGAAAGCGGGTCCTTCGCTGGCAGCCGCAACTGGGTTTCAATCACACCTCCCGGGGCGCAATCGATCACCCGCCAGCTTGCCGGGGCTTCGTGGCGCAGTCTGGTCGAGAGTGTGCCGGTGCCGATCATCCGCATCCTGTGACCGCCACGTTCCCGCTGCTGATCGAAGGGAACATGGACATGGCCCGAAATCACGGCATGGGCCCCGGCAGCTGCGATCTGCGCAAAGGCCTCATCACCGCCAATCGTCGGGTTGCCGGGCTTGCCCTCTGGCCCAAGCAAGGGGTGGTGCGCGATGACGAGGATCGTGCGCGGGTCTTCCTTTGCCTTCAGCGCTGCAATCGCATCGAGCGTCTGGCGCAAGGCGGCCGGTTTCACCACGCCGTCGGACCAGGGAAAACGGGTCTGCGCCCGCACCGTGGTGCGAAGCGGCACCAGCACCACATCATCGGAAACCAGCGTGGTCCCGACCGCTGCGTTCAACCGGTTGTATCGCCGGAACGGATCGCTGAAGCGTTCCCACGGGTTGTAATAGGGCATGTCGTGATTGCCCGGCTCCAACACCACAGGCACCCCCAGCGATGCAAACCAGTTGCGAGCGGCGGCATATTCCGAATGCTTGGCGCGCTGGGTCAGGTCGCCGGTGCAGACCACCGCGTCGGGGCGTTCCAGAGCGATGGCCTGGGCCACGCTGTCCAGCGCGGCACGGTCTTCCACGCCGAAATGGACGTCGCTGATATGGAACAGGCGGGTCGGCATCGCGCCCCCTATACCCGCCCGGTCAGGATAAGCCACGCGGCAGCGCCATTGACGAGCGTATAGACGCCGTAAGCCCAGGCATAGACCGGCCACCCTTCGACCGAGAGCAGCAGCGCGAAGAACAGCACTGCGAATTCGCTGACCAGCGCCGCGCGGCGGCCGAGCGTCTGGCTGGACCGGGGCAAACGTACAAACAGGGGATGCCCGCGCTCGAACACCGCACGGCTGATCGCGAAATTGGCGATTCCCAGCACGAATATGATCACCGTCGCCGATCCCATGGCTGCACTATGGCGCTGCGCCGGTCGATTGGAAACCGCCATTTGTCGCCCGTTTCACGCAATTGGTCACATAGCCGCCGCGCCGGTCGAGCGGGCAGACAAGGTTGATCGACATGCGGATGCAGCCGCTTTGGTGCAAGCGTATCAGGGGGTTCAGCAGGGCACTTGGCACCCCCCGGATCGGACCCCCGCCCGATCTCAAGACCCTGCATGATGGAGGATAGAGAGATGAAAACCCTTGCGAAGACAATCATTCACAGTCTCGCGGCGCTTGGCCTTGCCGGTGCTGCGGTCAGCCCCGCCCTGGCCGGCGAGAGCCAGCGCATGACGATTTCGGTGAGCACGGCGGACCTTAACCTTGGCACCGCCGCCGGTCAGCGCACGCTCGACCAGCGGGTCGAAAAGGCAGTTCGGACAGTGTGCCGCACGACCAGCGCGACCACCGGTTCGCGCGTGATGGATCAGGATGCGAAGGCCTGCCTCGCCAAGGCACGGTCCGATGCCAAGCGCCAGGTCGCAGCCCTGGTCTCCAACGAGCAACGCGGCGGCTGAACCGCGCGCTTCCTGCGTCATGCGCCATTCCCGCGGCGCAGGCGATACGGCCCGAACCCTTCCAGTCCCTGGGGTTCGGGCCATTTTTTGTGCTCTTGTTTGGCGGCCGCCGTTGGTAGGCGGCCTGCATCCTCTGTCAGCGCGACTGCAAATCAGCGCCCGGCCATCGCCTTGACGCGCGCAAGATAGGTTCGGCCGATGCGCAGCGCCTCGCCATTGACCAGCTCCGCCGACCACACGCCCAGGCCGTCGTGCCGCAGCCCCCGGATATGGTCGCGGCGCAGGATCGTGGAGCGGTGGATGCGGATGAACTGTTCGGGATCGAGCCGCTCTTCCAATCCGGCAATGGTCTGGAGCAGCAGGTAGGAACGCCCCGCCTCGGGGCCACCGACATGCAGGCGCACATAGTCACGCTCGGCATCGATCTGGTGCACCTCGCTCACCGCGATGCGCAACAGTTCCGACCGGTGCGGCACCCACAATTCATCGAGATAGCGGCTCACCTTCTGCCGCCGCTGCCCGCGCCGCGCCACCGCCCGTTCGATCGCGCGTTCCAGCCGGTCAGCCGAAACCGGCTTGAGCACATAATCGACCGCCTCGAGATCAAAGGCTTCGACCGCGAAGTGATCATGCGCGGTCACGAAGATCACCACGGGAGCTTGCGGCTGCTCGGCGAAATGCCGTGCGACACCGAGACCGTCGAGCTCGGGCATGGTCATGTCGAGCAACACCAGATCGGGCCCGAGCTTTTCGGCCAGCCGCAGCGCGGCGGCCCCGTCGCTGGCGGTGCCGACGACGCGCACGGCGGGAATCTCGGCGCAGATCACCTGCACCCGCTCCACCGCGAGCGGCTCATCATCGACAATCAGGGTGCGCAGTGCGGCGCTTTCAAGGTCGCTTTCAGGCATGGCGGTTCACAGGTCTCGAAAGGGGAATGCGAATCTCGGTGCAATACCCGCCCGGCACCGGGGCGGAGCTGAAACCAATATCAGCGCCGAAGCGTGCCTCCAACCGGTCGCGGACGTTGGCGAGGCCGATACCAAAACCGTGGGTGGTGCCCTGCGGCACGCCGGGGCCATCGTCGCTCACCGCAATCACCAGCCGGTCGAATTCTTCCCGCGCAGCCAAGGTTATGGTGACCGGGCGGGACACGGGGGAGACCGCATACTTCACCGAGTTTTCCACCAGCGGCTGCAGGATCATCCCCGGTACGCGGCATTCTTCAAGATCAGGCGGAAGATCGAACACCGTCACCAGCCGGGTCGGAAAACGCACCGCCTCGATATCGAGATAGAGCTTCTGCAGATCGAACTCGTCACGCAGCGCCACATCGGCGGTGGGCTCGGTTGCGAGCGAGTGGCGGTAGAAGCGGCTGATTGTCTGGATCATCCGCTCGGCGCTGTCGGCCTTGTTGGTCATTACCAGCGCGGATAGCGAATTCAGGGTATTGAACAGAAAATGCGGGTTCACCTGATAGCGCAAGGATCGCAGCTCGGCAGCCTTGGCGGCGGAGCGGAACTGCTCCTCGCGGTGCTGCGCGGCGCGCGCCTGAACCCCGGCGAGCAGTGCGAAATAGGTTGTGGCCCAGGCAAGCAACAGGAAATAGCGCCCCAGGGCGACATCGAGGAGCTTGCGCCAGAAATCCGCACTGGTCTCGGCCGGAGCGATGATCACCGATTCCACCTGATCGCTCCGCGCAGTGGCACCAGGCTGCCCCGGCGTCGCCGGGCCGACCTGGCGCACCGGCACGTCGACCAGCAGATTGCCGCTCTCGTCGCGGCGCAGGTTGAGGTTGTATTTTTTGGCATAGGCCTGTTCCTGCGCCGCCTGCGTATCCTTGAACACCAGGTAATTGACCTGCCCGATCCCCAGCGCGACCGGCATCGCCAGCACGATCGCGCCAGAAATCTTGATCCACAGCGGGCGGGTGTCGAACAGGCGCAGCAGCAGCCACAGCACGATGGTGAAGCTGACCCCGATCACAGTCACCAGAAGGCGCCTCCAGCCAAGCTCGAACTGGAGATCGAAATCCATCACTATCGCGCGAATGGTGGTGAGGACGAAATAGGTCGCCCACAGCACCACCATCGAAAACAGCACGGTGCGGAAGGAGACAGTAGCGGCGGGCTCGCCGAGGGCGGCTTCGCGGGTCAAGGTCTTCGTCATGATGCCGAAGGGCGATAACGACCCTGACCGGCGAATGCTACCGGGCAGGGCGCTTGTCGTCGGGCAACGTCAGGCCTTGGTCGAAAGATGAACGGCTGTTCAGGCGCGCCCGTCAATCTCTCGGCTTGATCATATCGGATGGAACGACCCACTGGGCGAACTGATCTTCGGTCAACAGGCCAAGCAACAGCGCCGCTGCCTTGAGGGTGGTGCCCTCGGCATGGGCCTTCTTGGCGATCTTGGCGGCGTTGTCGTAGCCGATGTGCGGGTTGAGCGCTGTCACCAGCATCAGGCTTTCGTTCAGCAGCTGGGTGATGCGGGTGGTGTTGGCTTCGATCCCGACGACGCAATTGTCGGTGAAGGCGTGGCTCGCATCGCCGATCAGCTTCATCGATTGCAGCACGTTGTAGATGATGACGGGCTTGAACACGTTGAGCTC
>RDXA01000153.1 GCA_004292705.1 Sphingomonadales bacterium
GCTGCGCCGCGCAGCATCAGGGGAAGGGTGCCGCCCGCCGACGCCTCGATACTCGCGCCCATCATTGCCAGCGGATCGATCACCCGCTTCATCGGTCGGCCTGACAGGCTGGCATCGCCCACAAACGTCGCGGTGATCGCATGGCTTGCAACAAGGCCCATCAGGAGCCGTGTGGAGGTGCCCGAATTGCCCATGTCGAGCGTTTGTCCGGGCTCCAGCAGGCTGCCCACACCGACTCCGTCGACTGTCCAGCTGCCATCATCACCGCGCGCGATCTGCGCGCCGAACTGGCGCATGGCGGCTGCGGTCGCCAGCACATCTTCGCCTTCGAGCAGCCCGGTGATCCGGCTGCGCCCCACCGCCAGCCCCGCAAACATCAGTGCACGGTGGCTGATCGACTTGTCTCCGGGCACGCGGATCGTGCCCTTGAGCGGGCCGGAGTGCGAAAAGCGGTGGCTGGTCATAAGGCGGCGGTCTTTGACAGCGCCCCGCGCTTCTGGCAAGGCGCGCCGCGCGCATCCGCCATGCCCTTGTCAAAGGGCTTGCCGGAACCCACTATTGCTGGTCAATCCACCCACGATTTTGCAGCGGTTTCTGCCCGCCCTGGGCTCAAGGGCGGCCTGTTTTGAGGAATGATGATGGCGAAGCCTGAATGGGGTACCAAGCGTACCTGCCCCAAGTGCGGCGAACGATTTTACGATCTGACCAAGGATGATCCGGTCACCTGCATCGAATGCGGCGAGACCTGGACGCCCGAGCCGGTGCTCAAGTCGAAGCAGCCGATTCCCTTCGAGGAAGCCGAGAAGAAGGTTGATGTCGTGGCCGACGCCGATCTGGGCGGCGATGACGACATCGATGACCTGGAAGATATCGAGGATATCGACGAGGATGGCGACTCGCCCGACAATGACGTCGACCTCGGCGGGGACGACGATCTGGGTGTCGCGACCTCGGGCGATGACGACGACGACGAAAGCTGATTTACCGCTTGCAATGGGAGGGCGGCCCTTTTAATGGCCGCCTCCCGCGAGCAGGGTGCTATACCCGGTTCGCATGATGACTGGCTCGGGGCCTTAGCTCAGCTGGGAGAGCGCAACACTGGCAGTGTTGAGGTCAGCGGTTCGATCCCGCTAGGCTCCACCAGGCATCACTGATCAAAGTCGGAGAGATTGCTCCCTCAGGGAGCCCCCTTCGCAACGCTGGCCGACGAGGTTTCGTCCGCCGGCGTTTTTCGCATGATGCGGGTGCTGCGGCGCGCGTGAGGAGAAGTTGGCGATGTTCGACACGCTGTCTGACCGTCTTGGCGGGGTCTTTGACAAGCTCAAGGGCCGCGGCGCGCTGCGTGAGCAGGACGTGCGCGACGCCATGCGCGAAGTGCGCATCGCTCTCCTCGAAGCCGATGTCGCCCTGCCGGTTGCCCGCCGCTTCATCGACGCCGTCACCGAAAAGGCTGTCGGGCAGGATGTCCTGAAGTCGGTCACCCCCGGCCAGATGGTCATCAAGATTGTCCATGATGAGCTGGTCGAGACGCTGGGCGGGATGGAGGTCGAGGGCCTGAACCTCGACGCCCGTCCGCCGGTGGTGATCATGATGGTCGGCCTACAGGGCTCGGGCAAGACCACCACCACCGCCAAGCTGGCAAAACTGATCCGCGAACGCCACGGCAAGAAGGCGCTGATGGCCTCGCTCGATGTCAATCGTCCGGCGGCGCAGGAGCAGCTGGCGGTGCTGGGCGGACAGGTTGAAGTCGCCACCCTGCCGATCGTCGCAGGCCAGCAGCCGGTCGACATCGCCCGCCGTGCGATGGAAGCGGCGCGCCTCCAGAATTTCGACGTCCTGCTGCTCGACACCGCAGGCCGCCTGCATGTCGACGATGCGCTGATGGCGGAGATGAAGGCCGTCGCCAGCGTTTCGGCGCCCAACGAAGTGCTGTTGGTGGTCGATTCGCTGACCGGTCAGGACGCGGTCAACGTCGCCCAGAATTTCAGCAATGAAGTGCCGCTGACCGGCGTGGTGCTGACCCGGATGGACGGCGATGCGCGCGGCGGCGCGGCGCTGTCGATGCGCGCGGTCACCGGCAAGCCGATCAAGTTTGCAGGGACGGGCGAAAAGCTCGACGCGATCGAACCCTTTCGCCCCGGCTCGGTCGCCGACCGCATCCTCGGCATGGGTGACGTCGTCAGCCTGGTGGAACGCGCGGCGGCGACGATCAAGGAAGAGGACGCCGAGAAGCTCGCGCGCAACCTCGAAAAGGGCAAGTTCGACCTTGACGATCTCGCCATGCAGCTGAAGCAGATGCGCAATATGGGCGGGCTCGGGATGCTCGCTGGCATGATGCCGGGCATGAAGAAGGCCAAGGCGGCGATGGCCAATTCCGGAATGGACGACAAGGTGCTCGTCCATATGGAAGCGATCATCTCGTCGATGACCGCCAAGGAACGCGCCAATCCCGATCTGATGAACGCCAAGCGCAAGAAGCGCGTCGCGGCGGGCAGCGGGACCGATGTGCAGACGGTCAACAAGGTGCTCAAGATGCACCAGGAAATGGCCCGCGCGATGAAGCAGATCAAGAAGATGGGCGGGCTCAAGGGCTTGGCCGCCATGTTCGGCGGCGGTGGCGGCCCGATGGGGGGCATGGGCGGAATGCCCGGCATGGGAGGCGGTGCAGGCGGACTGCCCGGCCTTGGTGGCCCCGGTGGTTTCGGCGGCGGCGGCTTGCCGGGCCTCGGCGGCCCTCCGCGCAAGAAATAGTTTCAGTTCAATCGTTTCAGTTCAACATTTCAATCCAATTCCAATCGAAAGGTAGCATTCCATGTCCATTTCCATCCGGCTTTCGCGCGGCGGTGCCAAGAAGCGTCCCTATTACCGCATCGTCGTCGCCAACAGCCGCAGCCCGCGCGATGGCAAGTATCTCGAGCAGATCGGCACCTATAACCCGCTGCTCGCGAAGGATTCGGCCGAGCGCGTGAAGATCACCGAAGACCGCGCCCGCTACTGGCTCGGCGTCGGCGCGCAGCCGACCGACCGTGTGGCCCGCTTCCTCGATGCCGCCGGCATCAAGGAACGTGCCGCCCGCGTGAACCCCAAGAAGGGCGAACCCGGCGAAAAGGCCAAGGAGCGTGCCGAAGAGCGTGCCGCCAAGATCGCCGAAGCCGAAGAAGCGGCACGCGCCGCCGAGGAAGAAGCCAAGGCCGCTGCTGCTGCTCCGGCAGTTGAAGAAGCCCCGGCTGAAGAAGCCGCCGCTGACGAAGCGCCTGCTGCTGAAGAAGCGGTGGCCGAAGAAGCGCCTGCTGCTGAAGAAGCTGCCACCGAAGAAGCGCCTGCCGCCGAAGAGCCGGCCGCTGAGGAAGCTCCGGCTGCCGAAGAGCAGTCCGAAGGCTGATCATCAGTGTTCACTTCCGTTCGTCCTGAGCCTGTCGAGGGACCGTCCTTCTTTGCTTGCGTGTGCGGCAATGAAGGTCAACGCACCGACAAGTTCAGCCCGAACGGGGACTGGCAATGACCAATTCCAAGCCCGTCACCCTCGCCGCCATTGCTGGCGCGCACGGGGTGGCGGGCGAGGTGCGTCTGAAGCTGTTCGGAGAGGGTGTCGCAGGGCTTTCCCGCCACAAGACCTTCAACGACGGCGCGCTGACGCTGCTCAAGATCCGCGATGACGGCAAGGGCGGCGCGGTTGCCCGCCTTGCCGAAGCCACCTCCCGCGCAGATGCGGAAAAGTTGCGCGGCACGGTGCTCACTGTGTCCCGCGATACGCTTCCTCCGCTCGGGCCGGG
Organism: Sphingomonadales bacterium; assembly: GCA_004292705.1. Classification (GTDB taxonomy): domain Bacteria; phylum Pseudomonadota; class Alphaproteobacteria; order Sphingomonadales; family Sphingomonadaceae; genus Erythrobacter. The sequence goes on from RDXA01000153.1 coordinate 3,774, forward strand.
TGAGTTCTACCACGCAGACCTGCTTGGCCTTACGGTCGTAACCGATACGGGTGACACGGTCGGCGCTGTGCTCGCAATCGAGAATTTCGGCGCGACCGACATCATCGAGATCACGCGCGCGCCTGTCCCTGAAAAGGGGCCGAAGACCTTCATGGTGCCGATGATTCCTGCCGCGGTGCTGGAATGGAATGACAACCGGCTTGTGATCGCGGCTGCTTTCGCCGAAGAGTAGCGCCTGTGAGCGCTTTCCATGACGAACTCTGGCACCGGATCACCGCCCACCGGATCGGTCCGGAGGATATAGCACTTACCTTCGCCGCCCGGCTCGCGCGGGAGAACCGCTGGAGCCTCACCCACGCTGAACGCGTGATCGGGGAATACAAGCGGTTCTGCTACCTTGCTGTCACCGCCGGGCACGAGGTCACCCCGTCAGATGCGGTCGACCAGGCTTGGCACCTTCATCTCACCTATACCCGCGACTACTGGCAGACCTTTTGCCCGCAAGTGCTGCGGAGCGATCTGCACCACGGCCCCACGCAAGGCGGCCCGGTGGAGCGCGGCCGTTTCTACCGCCAATATGCCGACACGCTCGCGGCCTATGAAGCCGCTTTCGGCCAAGCCCCGCCACCTGATATCTGGCCGAGCGCGCACCGGCGCTTCACCATAGACCCGCGGGGGGTTCGCGTTAACTTTTTCGATGGTATTGTTCTTGGACGCCGGGTCGCATTGGCGCTGGGCCTGCTGCTGTTTGCGGGCGGCTGGCTTGCGGGAAGGATTGTGTGATGCAGCTGTTCTCGTCCTGGACGGGCAGCGATTTCCTGTTGTTTTACGGGCTGCTGCTTGCCTTTGCCTGCGGTGCGGCATGGTGGATCCCGGCCAACCTGCGCGAGCCGGGACGGCGCGGGGATTCGAGCGATCCTGAAAGCGTGGCCCTGCTGGCGGGTGGGCCCGCGCGTTTCACCGATTCGCTGCTGGCCGATCTTTATGTTCGCGGCGGACTGACTGCGCTGGATGGGGGCAAGCTGGCGGCCGTGCAACAGGGACTGTCGGCGAGCCCGGCAGGCAAGGCACTGCTCGACCAGAGTGGGCCGATCACGTTGGCCGAAGCGCGCAAGCTGATGGCTGTCCATGCCGAGCGTGTCGCTGCCCGGCTGCGGCGCAGCGGATTGTTGCTCCGCCCTGAGGAATTTGCCCGCCTGCGCTGGCTGTCGATCACGCCCTTTGCGGCGCTGCTGGTGCTTGGGCTTTATCGGCAGCGGGCAGGGAGCGCAGTGGGCGAGCCGACCGGCTTTCTGGTCATGCTGCTCGGACTGACCGTGGCCTTGGCTGTGATCCGCTTCATCAAGGGCGATCCGCGCACAATGGCCGGGATTGCCACGGTCAAGCAGCTGCGCGCACAGAATGCCCGCCTGGCGCAAGCCCCCCGGCCCGAGGAGGCTGCCATGGCGGTGGCCCTGTTCGGCACCGGCGTGCTGGTGGGCACACCGTGGGAACCGGTCCATGCGATGTGCCAGCAGGCCAGCGACAGTGGCGGTAGCGGCGGTGGTGACAGCAGCAGCGATAGCGGGGGGGGAGACGGTGGCGGCGGCTGCGGCGGTTGCGGGGGCTGATTTCTCTGCGTAAGCGGCTGGCATGACCAAGCCCGCACGCTCTTTGGCCGTCGCCGTCGTCCAAGCCGCTCCGATCCCGCTCGATTTCCAGGCCGGGATCGACAAGGCCGTGCGTCTGGCGCGTGAAGCCATCGACAGCGGTGCAAAGGTGGTGGCCTTTGGCGAGACCTTTCTTGGTGGCTATCCCTTGTGGCTTGATGAAGCCCCCGGTGCGGCCTTGTGGGATCACCCCGGCACCAGGGCGCTGCACGCGATCATGCTGGAGCAGGCGGTGGTCGCCAATGACGAGCGGTTGCTGCCCTTGCAGGAACTCGCCGACGCGAGCGGGGCGGTGATCAGCATCGGCGCGCATGAGCGGGTGCGGCGCAGCCTTGTGAACAATCAGCTGACCTTTCGGCCCGGCCTGCCGGTGCTGGATCACCGCAAGCTGGTGCCGACTCACGGCGAACGCCTGATCTGGGCGCGCGGCGATGGCTCGACACTGGGCGTGCATCAGGCCGAGTGGGGCCGCCTCGGCACACTGATCTGCTGGGAACACTGGATGCCTTTGGCACGCGCAGCGATGCATAATCTGGGCGAAGATGTGCACGTGGCCGCATGGCCGACGGTGCGCGAGAGCCACGCGATCGCCTCG
>RDXA01000154.1 GCA_004292705.1 Sphingomonadales bacterium
TTGGCGATGTTGTGGGCGATGACGCGCAGATCGGTCTCGGCATTGCGCAGACCGCTGAGGGAAGTGAAGAACGACATGGCTGGTTGATCCTCTTGCTGGGGATGGGGTCAGGGCTGGACGGGGGCCGGGGTCTGCGGCGGCTGGAGCGCGGCTTCTTGCGCTGCGATCAGCCGGTCGAGCTTGGCGGAGATATCCTCGAGCGTGGCCCCGCTTTCGGTGGTCGCCGCGAGTGCGGAAAACTGCGCCATCTGCGCCAGCATCGCCTCGTTGTCGGCCGGTTCGAGCGGGTCCTGAAAGGTCAGCTGGGTGGTGAGCAGGCGCAGGAAATCGCCGCCGTCGAGCGTGGCGAGCCCGCCGCCACTGAGGCGCGAGGGGGTGTTCAGCCGGTCAAGCGTCGCCTGCGTGCCGGGGGTGATGGTGGTGGTGGTGTCGGGCATTTACTGGCTCCTCAGGGTTTCGAGCATCAGCTGCTTGGCGGTCTGCAGCGCCTGGACGAGGTTCTGGTACTGGCGCGCGCTCTCCATGATCTCGACCATCTCGGCGGTCTCATCGACGGGGGCCTCGAAGACGTTGCCTTCCGCATCGGCGAGCGGGTGGGAGGGATCGTAGCGCTTGGTGGCCGCGGTCTCGGCGCGCACGAGGCTGCCTGCGGTAACCCCGGCGATGCCCGAGGCGCGATCGAGTTCGACCGAAAATACCGCGCGGATCGGGCGATAGGCCCCTTCCGCCGTGGTGGAGACCGAGCCGGCATTGGCGAGGTTCGAAGTCGCCGCGTTCATCCGCACCATCTGCGCCTGCATCGCGCGGGTGGTGAGCGAGAACAGCGTCATCGGGGAGCGTTCGCCGGGCATGGTCATTCGCCCTTCAGCGCGCGGGTGATGGTGTTGACCTTGCCCTGCACGAAGCTGAGCGTTGCCGAATAGGCCACGGCGTTCTCGGCAAAGGCGACCTGTTCGCGGTTGAGTTCGACCGTATTGCCATCCAGCGAGGGCATGGTCGGCGTGCGCCACACCATGCCGGTGCGCGGATCGCTCGCCGCGCCGCCCGCACGGCCGCTTTCGAGCCGGGCATCGAGCGCGGCATTGAAGTCGATATCGCGCGCCTTGTAGCCGGGGGTGGCGGCATTGGCGATGTTGGACGCGATCACGCTCATGCGCTCCGACCGCACCGTCAGCGCGGCACCATGGATGCCGAAAAGTTGTTCGTTCACGGGCAAGACCTCTTGCTGGTTGCGGGGCGGGCCCGCCGATCGCCGCAACGAACAGCAGGAAGCGTGCCAAACCACCCCCGCAACCGGGCGCAACAAGGCAAGAGAGGGCATGACAGCGCCTCGCGGCATGCTTTTGCCGGTGGTTGCCCTTTGCATGGGGCAAGCCTCTGCCGGTTTCCGCAGATGCTTAAACCGCTCAATCCGCGTCCGTTCTGGCAAGCATTCCAAACGAGAGGGAACTGTCATGCCACCCACGATGTCGTCGCTGTTCGATCCGGGTGCGCTCGCCATCGTGGTATCCGGAACGGTGCTGGCAACCGTGGCGCGCTGCGGCTGGCGCGAATTCGGCGCGGCGTTGCAGGCGGCGAGCGCGCTCACCCGCCGTGGCTTCCGGCGCGAGGCCAACCGCAAGGCGCTGGCCCTGGCGGCGCGCGCCATCCAGCATGATGGCCACCATCGGGCCGATCCCGCCCTACCCCCGGACCGCATGCTTGGACTGATGGTCGAAACCTATCTGCGCCACGGCGCACTCGATGCGCTGGCTTCGGTCCGCCGGGCAGAAGGCGCGCGCCACGAAGCGCGCCGGGCCAGCGCGGCGCAGGTGTTCGTATGGGCGGGGGAACTCGCCCCGGTGTTCGGGCTGGTCGGCACGCTCTACGGCCTCACACAGCTGGCCCCTTTGGGTGACGGCGTGAACGCGGCAACGACGATCATGACCGCCGTCTCGACCGCGGTGCTGACCTCGCTCTATGGCGCGCTCATCGCGCATCTTGTGTGCTTTCCGCTGGCGAGCGGGATCGAACGGCGGGGTGTCGACGACGCGCGGGACCGCGAGGCGCTGGCTGATTGGTTCATCGCACAGATCGGAGGGGAGGGGGCCCCTGCGCAGGCCCGCCGCGCGCATCTGCGGGGTGTCGCATGAACCGCACGGCCACACATCATCCGGAAGGGGCAGCGCGCGCCGGGCATAGCTGGCAGCTGATCCTCGCCGATCTCGCGTTGATCCTGTTTCTGCTGACGCTCTCAACTCTGCCCGCGGCCGAGGCCGAGACCGGACAGCGCCTCACCGAACGCGCCGGGCGAGGCAGGGAAGCGCCCGGGACACCGCAGTCCGAAGTCGGGGCCGGGCAGGCGCTGTTCCGTCCCGTTCCGGGTGGCCCAAGCCTTGGCGCATGGCTGGCGGGACAGGCCTCTGATCCGCGCGCGACACTGACGGTTGTCGCCACCCATGCGCCTGGGCGGGAGGCAGATGCCTGGGCGCGGGCGCAAGCGCTTGCCGCTGAGGTGCGGGCGCGCGGCACCGCGGTGCGGGTCATCATCACCACTGGGACGCCGGAAGATGTCTATGCCAGTCTCGCCTATGATACACGCATCACGGCACAACAGGACAAGGACAGCGCGTCCTGAACCTGCCCGCTCGGGCTGGATTACCCCAGCGCCACCTGATTACGCCCCTGCTGCTTGGCGCAGTAGAGCGCAGCATCGGCGCGGGCGAGCGCACTGCGGATGTCCGGATCTTCGGTCACTTCGGCCACTCCGCCCGAAAAGGTGATCCGCCCGAATGGCTGGCCCGTGTCCCGGTTCATCAGCATCTTGGCCCCCTGCGCGCGGCGGATCGTATCAAGCCGGGCCTTCGCGCGTTCTTTCCCGATGCCGTAGAACAGCAACACGAATTCTTCCCCGCCGTGGCGCGCGACGAAGCAGTCGTCGCGCGCCATCTCGGTCAAGCTCGCCGCGAGCGCGCAGAGCACCCGGTCACCCGCAGCATGACCATGGCGGTCGTTGACCTGCTTGAAATGATCGACATCGCAGAAGGCGAGAGACAGCGGCTCGCCCTTGGCCCGCGCTTCCATCGCCGCCGAGACCAGACGCCGCTCGAAGGCGCGGCGGTTCGGCAGGCGGGTTAGGTCATCGACATCGGCCTCGGCCCGTGCCTTGGCGAGGCTTTCGCGCAAGGCGGCGGTTTCGGCTTCGCTCTTGGCCATCGCCCCTTCGACCTGCTCGATCCGCGCAAGCATCGCGCGTGACAGGTCGAGCACCTGCGCCAGCTCTGGCGGACCGGCGAGCGCCTCAAGCTGCATTCCGATGGCACCGCGGTGATCGCTGGTCTCGGTCTGCGCGGCGCGCGCGGTCTGGGCGAAACGCATCAGCGCGTATTCAAGCTTGTCGGAAAGCGTCTCGAGCGCGGCGATACGGCTGTGCCCGTCAGGATCGAGCCGCGCCAGCGTATCGAGCCAGCGCTGGTCGATCGGCTCCCCCGCGGCTTCGCGCTGGACCAGGGCGCGCGCCAGTTCGGGGTGCGAGCCCGACAGCGCGCCGCACACCGTCGCCAGATTTGGCGCGGTCACGGCCAGATCATGGCGGATGACGAAGTCGCAGATCGACTGGAGCAGCACGCGCCGCGCTTCTTCGGCACGGCCTTTGGCCGGAGCCGACGGCGGCATGGCCTTGGGGCGAGTGGAGGATGAACGGGAGAAGCCAGTGGTGAAGGGCATGGTTCGGTTCGTGGGCAAGGAGATGGATGTCGATAGGCAAGGACTTAGCGGCCTATGCTTAAGCGTCGGCGCGGCGCAGCCTCGGGACATTGCGTAAGCGAGCGCTTGGCATGAGCCTTGCTCCACCCCCTCGGCGCGTATGGCGCAGCAACAAGGAATGCCCGACCGATGAACACAATATCTTTTTGGCCCTCCGGCTGGCGGTTGTCTCCGCTGGCGCTAGCAACGTTGCTGCCCCTTTGCGATCCACCTGCCACCGCGCAGGCCGACGGACACACCAACCCGGCGGCGATCGACGAGGCCGTGGCCGCATTTACCGGCGCCAGCATCGGTGCTCCCGGGGGTGCGCGGGTGTCGGCCGACCGCCGGTTGCAGCTGGCGCTGTGCGGCGGGCCGCTGGCGGTAAGCTGGCACACCCCGGCACGCACGGCGGTGCAGGTGGAATGCCCGGGGCCGACGCGTTGGCGCATGTTTGTTGCGGTCAACCCAGCATCGGGTAACGGTGCAGGAGCGCGGGCCGCACCGGCGATCAGGCGCGGTGATGCGCTCACCATCATGGTGCGCGGGCGCAGTTTCAGCGTCCAGCAACAGGGCGAGGCGATCGATGCCGGTGCGGTGGGCGAGTGGATCACCGTGCGCACCAGCCGCAAGGCCGAGCCGCTGCGCGCCCGGATCGAACGCCCCGGCCTCGCCGTTATTGCAGCCGACTGAAAAGCTGCTTCAGTACCCCCTTAAACCCTCGCTTGTGCGGTCGTTCTTGGCTGCAGAAGCGGATTGAAGGACACCTTCCCATGCCCTCTGTCGAACTGAGCAAATTGTCCGGCGTAAGCGCGCCGCGCGCCATGACTGCCAGCGACCGCGCGCAGACCGAAGCGCGCAGCCGCGCGGCCACCAGCACCTCCGGCGCGAGTCCCGGCGTCAGCGTCGAAATCGACGGCCGGGCCGCAGACGCCATTCCGCCGGTCGATGCCGAGCGGGTTGCGCAGATCCGCAACGCGCTGCGCAACGGCTCCTATCCGCTGGTGCCGGCCCGGATCGCCGATGCGATGATTGCCGCGCAGGTCAGCCTGTCGCTGCCCGAGCGGAGCTGATGCGGTGACCGACGCGCTCACTGTCACCGCCCCGCTCGCGGAAGGCCTGCGGCAAATGATTGCCGTGCTCGAACGCGAGCGGCAAGCGCTTGCCGCGCTCGATGCTGACGGCCTCGTCAGCGCGGCGCGCGAGAAGAACACCATTTGCGATGCACTGGCAGCCATCGGGCCGCAACTGCTCGACGGCGAGACCCGCTGCCTCGCCGAAACCGCGCGGCGGTTGAACGAGGTCAACCGCAGGGTGCGCAATCTGCTCGCGGCCAATGTCGCCGCGCGGATCGAGGCGCTGGGCGGCCCTCGCCGCCTGCCGCGCGTCACCTACGCGACTGTTCGGCCATAAGGGTCATTGCCTAGGCCGTGCGCCCCGCATCTGGCACGCGGTTTGCAAAACCCGCCCGTGACGGCGTCGCATCCTGCGGCGCTCACCAGGGAGCGGATCGGGCATGAGCCAATCTTCGACAGCGCTGGGCCTGACGCCGGGTGCAATCCGTGCAGGATTTGAAACGGCCGCGCGCACCCATGCCGCTGCCCGCAGCGCAAGCGATGGCACGCCCCTGCCCGCAGCGCGCCAGATCACAGCGCCCCGTAGCCCGGTCGAAGCCGCGATTGCCCATGCGGCGCAAACGACCAGCGTCGATTTCAATTATCTGCTCGCGCAGGCCGAGGTCGAATCCGCGATGAACCCCGACGCGCGGGCCGCCACATCGAGTGCCACGGGGCTATATCAGTTCATCGAGAGCACCTGGCTTGATACCGTCAGGAAGCATGGGCACCGCTTCGGGCTTGGGGCGATAGCCGATCAGATCAGCCTCACCCCGTCGGGCAGCGCGTTCGTTGCCGATCCCGCGCAGCGTTCGGCGATTCTGGCGCTGCGCAGCAATCCGCAGATCGCCAGCCTGATGGCGGCGGGGCTGGCCGAGAACAACCGCGCGCATCTACTGCCCATCCTCGGCCGCCAGCCAAGCCATGCCGAACTCTATCTTGCGCATTTCCTCGGCGCAGGCGGTGCGGGGCGGTTCCTGAGCGAGTTGCAGGCCGATCCTGCGCAGAACGCCGCCGCGCTGTTCGCCCGCCCCGCCGCGGCCAATCGCGGCATCTTCTACGCTTCCGATGGCCGTCCACGCAGTCTGGCGCAGGTGATGGACGTGATCGGCGGGAAAC
>RDXA01000155.1 GCA_004292705.1 Sphingomonadales bacterium
AAAGACAATGTCGAGACCGCCGAATGGCCGACAACCGCCGGAAGTCTGGCGCTCAAAAACAATGCCACGGGCCGCGATGCCACGCTGATCGCGCTCTTGCGCAAGAATGGCGGCGTGGTGCTGGGCAAGACCAATCTGTCCGAATGGGCCAACATCCGTTCCGACAGCTCCACCAGCGGATGGAGCGCAGTGGGCGGGCTGACGCGCAACCCCCATGCGATCGACCGCAACACCTGCGGCTCGTCATCCGGCAGCGGTGCCGCGATTGCGGCGGGCTTCGCCTGGGCTGCCATCGGCACCGAGACCAATGGTTCAATCACTTGCCCCGCCAGCATCAACGGCATCGTCGGGTTCAAACCGAGCGTCGGGATCGTCAGTCGCACGCATGTCGTGCCAATCTCCTCGACGCAGGACACTGCCGGTCCGATGACGCGCACCGTATTCGATGCCGCCTTGCTGCTTTCTGCAATCGCAGGTGAGGACAAGGCCGACCCGGTCACGCTGGAAGCCAAGCGGATCAAGGATTACACGGCGGGGCTCGATACCGCCTCGCTGGCAGGGGTGCGGATCGGCGTGATGCGCGACCAGATCGGCAACCGCGCTGATGTCGCCGCAGTGTTCGACGCTGCGCTTAAGGATCTTGAACGCGCAGGCGCGGTGCTGGTCGACATCCGCTTCAAGCCCAATTCGCAGATGTTCGGCGACAGCTTCACCGTGCTTATGTTCGAGCTGCGCGAGGAAATGGGCAAATATCTGGCCACCATTCCGGCCTTCAAGGACGGGGACACGCCGCGCAACCTCGCCGACCTCATCGCGTTCAACAAGGCCCACACCAAGGACGAGATGCGCTGGTTCGGCCAAGAGCTGTTCGAACTGGCGGAGACCACCACCGACCGCGCCGCCTACGAAACCGCACGCGCCAATGCGCTCCGGATCGCCGGGCCGGAAACGCTCGACAAGCTGCTGGCGGAAAACAAGGTGCAATTCCTTGTGGCTCCGACGCGCGGGCCGAGCTGGGTGAGCGATCTCGTGAACGGCGACAATTACAATGGTTCAATCGGCTTCGGCAGCCCTTCGGCGATCGCTGGCTATCCGCATCTGACGGTTCCGATGGGCGCGGTCGAGGGCCTGCCGGTGGGGCTCAGCATCATGGGCGCGAAGTGGGACGATCACGCCGTGCTGAAGGCGGGCGCGGCCTACGAAAAGGCGCGGACAGCCAAGCTGCCCGCGCCGCGATTCCGTCCCTGGCGACCGGTGGCGGAGTAACAAGCTCCCCCACGACAGGCGATTGGCGGAGAGGGCTCCCCTCCGATCCCACTGCTACCGCACCCCCACTCCTTGCCCCTCCCCCCGCGGGAGGGGGAGGAGGTAGCGGATTACTTTTTGGCAGCCGCCTTCTTCGCAGGAGCCTTCTTGGCGGGCTTGGCTTCAGCGTCCTCGGCCGGAGCCGCTTCCTTCTTGGGAGCCGCCTTTTTGGCTGGAGCCTTCTTTGCCGGCTTTTCTTCCGTTGCCGGAGCTTCCTCGGCGGCTTCCGTCCCCTTGGCTTCGCTCGGGGCAGGCTTCTTGGCTGGAGCCTTCTTCTTCGCAGCGGTCTTCGTCGGAGCCGGTGCGGCTTCAGCGCCATCTTCGGCTTCGATCGCGGCCTGGAGTTCCTCGACGGTCACTTCGCGTTCCGTGACTTCGGCCTTGTCGAACAAGAAGTCGACGACCTTGTCCTCATACAGCGGCGCGCGCAGCTGGGCGGCGGCCATCGGTTCGGACTGGATGTACTGCACGAAGCGTTCACGATCCTCGGCGCGATATTGCATCGCCGCCTGCTGGATCAGCATGCCCATTTCTTGGCTGGTCACTTCCACGCCATTGGCCTGACCGATTTCCGAAAGGAGCAGACCGAGGCGCACGCGGCGTTCTGCGATTGCCTTGTATTCGTCCTTCTCGTCTTCGATCTGCTTGAGCGCGGCAGCCGGGTCCTCGTCACGTGCGGCTTCCTGCTGAAGCTGGGCCCAGATCTGCTGGAACTCGGCTTCGACCATGGTGCCGGGGACTTCGAAGCTATGCCCTGCAGCGAGCTGATCGAGCAGCGCGCGCTTCATCTGGGTGCGGGTCAGGCCGGCGGTCTGCTGTTCAAGCTGCGCCTTCATGATGTCACGCAGCTTTTCGAGGCTGTCGAGCCCGAGGCTCTTGGCGAATTCTTCGTCCAGCGCGGTTTCGGTTTCGACCTTCACCGCCTTCACGGTGATGTCAAAGGTCGCTTCCTTGCCCGCAAGATGCTCGGCCTGATATTCGGCCGGGAAGGTGACGGTGATGGTCTTTTCCTGACCGGTCTTCACGCCCACCAGCTGATCTTCGAACCCGGGGATGAAGGTGCCCGAACCCAGCACCAGCGCCGCGTCCTCGGCCTTGCCGCCGTCGAACTCGACGCCGTCGAGCTTGCCAACGAAGTCGATGATCAGCTGATCGCCGTCCGCCGCCTTCTTGGTCTTGGCCGCGTCCTTATAGCTCTTGTTCTGGCTCGCAATGTTCCCCAGCGCTTCGTCGATCTGCGCGTCGGTGACGGGCACGACCAACTTTTCGAGCTTCAGACCGTCAGTGCTCGGCGCTTCGATGGTCGGCAGCACTTCAAGGCTGACGGTGATCGCGGCGTCCTTGCCCTCTTCGTAATCCTCGTTGAGGCCGATTTCGGGCTGCATCGCCGGACGCAGCGCTTCGTCGCGCAGCAGCTTGTCGACCGATTCGCGGATCGTGTCGTTCACCACCTGGCCGTGCAGGGCTTCGCCGTGCATCTTCTTGACGAGGTTGGCGGGCACCTTGCCCGGACGGAAGCCGGGCATCCGCACCTGCGGCGCGACCTTCTTGATCTCGGCATTGATCTTTGCCGAAAGCTCGGCAGCCGGGATCGTGATCAGATAGGCGCGCTTGAGCCCTTCGTTGACAGTCTGCTGGGTGTGCATGGGAACTGGTCTGAAGCCTTTTCGATGGAATTTTGCATGAGTGCGAACGCGCGCCGGAGCGAATTTGGTGCGGGCGAAGGGACTCGAACCCCCACATCTTGCGATGCCAGAACCTAAATCTGGTGCGTCTACCAATTTCGCCACGCCCGCATGCCCGAACGAAGCCGCGCGGGAAGCTGAGGGCCTCCCGCGCGTATCAGCCGCCGCCATTATCGCTCCCAAGCCAAAAGGGCAAGCGCAACACGCTTGAAGCCTTCCACAATGGCGATTAAGGGCGCGGCCATGACCGAGGAAACCCCCGAAATCACCCCGACCAGCTCCGGCGCCGACGTGCCGCCCGATCACCTGTCGGTCAATCCGCGCAGCCCGTTTTTCGATGCGGAGAAGCTTCAGCGCGGAGTCGGCATCCGCTTCAAGGACCGGGTGCGCACCGATATCGAGGAATATTCGATTTCCGAAGGCTGGGTGCGGGTCGCCGCAGGCAAGGCCGTGGATCGCAAGGGCCAGCCGCTGACTATCAAGCTGACCGGCCCGGTCGAAGCCTGGTACGAGGACCTGGGCGAGAACCCGCCGGTCGCCAAAAAGGGCTGATCCGGCTCTCGGCTTGCCAAAACGGGCGTTTGCGCCCACTTGGGCCGGGTTATGTCCCTCCCCAAAAAGCCCGAAGTCGTCATCATCGGCCGTCCGAATGTGGGCAAGTCCACGCTGTTCAACCGGCTGGTGGGCAAGAAGCTCGCGCTGGTCGACGATCAGCCGGGGGTGACCCGCGACCGGCGCATGGGCGATGCCAGCATTGCCGGGCTGCACTTCACCGTGGTCGACACCGCCGGGTGGGAGGATGAGGACGAATTGAGCCTCCCCGGCCGGATGCGCAAGCAGACCGAGGCCAGCTTGGCAGGCGCGGACGCGGCAATGTTCGTGGTCGATGCGCGGGCGGGCCTGACCCCGCTGGATGAGGAAATCGCCCGCTACCTGCGCGAACAGGAAGTCCCCGTGGTCGTCGTAGCCAACAAGGCCGAAGGCCGCGCGGGTGAGGCTGGGGCGATGGAAGCCTATGCGCTTGGCCTTGGCGAGCCGCTCGCCATGTCGGCCGAACACGGCGAAGGCATTGCCGATCTGTTCGGGGGACTGTGGCCGATCATCGGGGCCAAGGCCGAGGAATGGGAAGAGGCAAACGACGTCGAACGCGCAGAATATGCCGCGATGGACGAGGATGAGCGCCCGTCCGGCCCGCTCAAGCTTGCCATTGTCGGTCGGCCCAATGCAGGCAAGTCCACCCTCATCAACCGCTTGCTGGGCGAAGACCGCCTGCTGACCGGCCCTGAGGCAGGGATCACCCGCGATTCGATTGCGATCGACTGGGATTGGACTGACCCCAAGTCAGGCGAGACGCGCGAGATCCGGCTGATCGACACCGCGGGGATGCGCAAGAAGAAGAACGTCACCGAAAAGCTCGAAAAGCTCTCGGTCGCCGACGCGCGCCGGGCAGTGGATTTTGCCGAGGTCGTGGTGCTGCTGCTCGATGCCACGCAGGGGCTGGAGCATCAGGACCTCAAGATCGCGTCACTTGTGCTCGAAGAAGGCCGCGCGCTGATGATCGCGATCAACAAGTGGGACGTGGCCGAGGACGCCAGCAAGCTGTTCAACGGCATCCGCGCCGCATTGGATGACGGGCTGGCGCAGGTGCGCGGGCTTCCCCTGTTCGCGGTCAGCGCCAAGACCGGCAAGGGCCTCGACCATATGCTCGCCGGGGCGTTTGAAATCCGCGAAGCGTGGTCAAAGCGCGTCAGCACCGCCGCCTTGAACCGCTGGTTTGACGACGCGCTGGAGGCCAACCCGCCGCCCGCGCCCGGCGGCAAGCGGATCAAGCTGCGGTATATCACCCAGGCCGGCACCCGCCCGCCGCGCTTCGTGATCTTCGGCTCGCGGCTCGACCTGCTGCCCACCAGCTACGAACGCTACCTCGTCAACGGCATCCGCGCCAAGCTGGGGTTTGATGCGGTGCCGGTGCGCGTCACGCTCAAGACCAACAAGAACCCCTACGCCAAGGAAGGGTAATGCTGCTCGATCTGCTTGCCGCTGCTGCCGCCGCACCTGCGCACACGCCGTTCGTCTTCGAGATTTTCGAGCGGACCGCCTCAACCCCTCGGGTGCAGCAGGTGGTGCAATTGAGCCTCGCTCCTGCGTTCCTGCTGTCGGGCATCGGGGCCGTGATGAATGTCATCATGAGCCGGATGATCTGGATCGCGAAGCGGATCGAGACCATCGAGGACAAGATCGAAGATCAACGCACCCCCCGGCAGATGCGCGAATTCGGCTGGCTGATGCGCCGCCGCCGCCTGATGCAAGGCGCGATCTTTTTCTCGACTGCGGCGGCGGTGATGATCAGTCTTGTTATCGGCCTGCTGTTCATCTCGGCCTATATCACCGCTCAAATCGGCACGGTCATCGCAATGCTGTGGGTGCTGACGATGGCGCTGCTGGTGACAGGGCTGGGGTTCTTCCTGCTGGAAACGCGGCTGGCCGCGATCGGCGCGCAGGGGCCTGAGGAATAGCATTCGGCCCGTCGCCCCATGTCGAACACAGGGCGACGGTGAGTGCAGGCCTGAGTATCAGCCCTCGCCCGCAGGCGCGCTTTGCAGCTGGCAGTAATTGTGCAGGCCCATGCGCTCGATCAGCTCGAACTGGGTTTCGAGGAAATCGACATGCTCCTCCTCGTTCTTGAGGATGTAGGCAAAAAGATCGCGGCTCACATAGTCGCGAACGCTTTCGCAATGCTCGATCGCATCCTTGAGCAACGGGATCGCTTCGTGCTCGAGCGCAAGGTCGGCCTTGAGCACCTCCTCGACATTCTCGCCGACCTTGAGCTTGTGGATCGCCTGGAAATTGGGGAGCGCCTCCAGAAACAGGATACGCTCAGCCAGCTTGTCGGCGTGCTCCATTTCCTCGATCGACTCGTGCCGTTCGTAGGCGGCGAGCTTCTTCAGGCCCCAGTTG
>RDXA01000049.1 GCA_004292705.1 Sphingomonadales bacterium
CTCGCAGCGAATGCCCGAGTAGCTCAGGGGTAGAGCAGCGGATTGAAAATCCGCGTGTCGGTGGTTCAAATCCGCCCTCGGGCACCATTCGCTGAAAAGGGCCATTCGCCCAGAGGGAAACTGCCAATGTCCCGCCGCACCAAGCTCTACGAAGGCAAGGCCAAGATCCTTTACGAGGGTCCCGAGCCGGGCACGCTGATCCAGTATTTCAAGGATGATGCGACCGCCTTCAACGCCGAGAAGAAGGGCACGATCAACGGCAAGGGCGTGATCAACAATCGCATCAGCGAGCACGTCTTCACCCGCCTCGCCCATATCGGCATCCCGACCCACTTCATTCGCCGCCTCAACATGCGCGAGCAGCTGATCCGGCAGGTCGACATCATCCCGCTCGAAGTGGTGCTGCGCAATGTCGCCGCCGGCTCGATCAGCAAGCGTCTCGGCATCCCCGAAGGCGAGCCGCTGCCTCACACGCTGATCGAATATTACTACAAGGATGATGCGCTGGGCGATCCGCTGGTCGCCGAAGAGCATATCGCCTGCTTCAACTGGGCCAGCAACGAGGAGATGCACGACATCTCCTCGATGGCGATCCGCATCAACGACTTCCTGTGCGGGATGTTCGCCGCGATCGACATCCGGCTGGTCGACTTCAAGCTCGAATTCGGGCGGCTTTACGATGGCGATTACAGCCGCGTGATCCTCGCCGACGAGATCAGCCCCGATGGCTGCCGGCTGTGGGACATGGCGACCGGCGAGAAGCTCGACAAGGACCGCTTCCGCCGCGATCTGGGCGGCGAGGAAGAGGCATATCGCGAAGTCGCCCGCCGCCTCGGCCTCCTCAACGAGGAAGACAATGGTCCGGGTGAGGTGTTCGACCTCTCGCACGCCCGCTCGCGCCTGCGCGGACCCCCTCCGCTCAAGAAGTAGCGCCGCTGAAGAAATAGGCTGACAGGCCGGTTTCTGCCGCTAGTCTCCCGCTGTGCATATGCCAAGCGAGAGACGTTTGAAATCCATGCGGAATTTCCCCATCGCGGCGGCCCTGCTGCTGGCGCTTTCGCCGCTTGCGTTGACCACCGCGCTCGCTGCGCAGGATGCCGCCCCCCTGCCCGCCGAGGCTGCCCCAGCGGCCAAAGCGCCCGCTCCCGCCCCCGTATGGCCCTTCGAGGCAAGCGATCTGCCGGTCGATCCCGGCTACACCTTCGGGCGATTGGACAACGGGATGCGCTACGTCATCCGCAGCAACGCCACCCCAGCGGGTACGGCGCTGGTGCGGATGCGCATCGCCTCGGGCGCGCTGGAGGAGACCGACGCCGAGCGCGGCCTTTCGCACTTCCTCGAACACATGGCCTT
>RDXA01000156.1 GCA_004292705.1 Sphingomonadales bacterium
TCACGGGCGCGAGGGGCGCGAGGTGTTCCACTTCCCCGACGGGCGCGAGAAGCTGTTGCCCGTCAATTCCCCGCTGCTGTTTCACTTGCAGAACCTGCGCGACGAAGTGCACCGCTATGTCATCGGCGCGCACCGGGCCAAGCGCTCCAAGGCGATCACGGCGAGCCCGCTCGACGAGATCCCCGGGATCGGCCCGGCGAGAAAGCGCGCGCTGCTGCTGCATTTCGGCACGGCCAGCAAGGTGCGCGCCGCAGCGCTCGAAGACCTCCAGCGCGCGCCCGGCGTCAGCGCCACGGTCGCGCGCAAGGTTTACGATTTCTACCACGCTGGCGGCTAAATGGGGCTGCATGACGCAGCACGCGTTCGCCAGTTTTTCGATGCTCGGCCTTCCGGCGATGATCGTCGCGCTGCTCATCCTTGCGCATCGGCTGACCCCGGCGCGGGTGTGGAAGACCTTGCCCGTGCAGACCGCGGCGACGCTGGCCTTCCTGTCCTGCTTCGGCCTGCCGGTGCTGATCGCGAATGTCGACAGCCAGGGCGACTACTTCGATGACGAGACCGCCTTGGTCAGCAAGGCTTTCGGTCTGCCTGCGGGTGTGACCGTTGGCAAGCAGGGCGACAAGAGCCTGCGGCTCGGCGACTGCTGGCGCAATGCGGTAACTTGGCGGTCGGAGGTGACCTTCCCCAACGCCGATGCGTTCTACCATTGGCTCTATGGCAAGGGCCACAGGCAGAGGATCGCCGCGCAAGTCGCCGACTATTTCGGACAACCGCCCGCACGGGTGAGTGTCGCGCCCGGTGCGCTCGACCTGCTCCCGCGCGATCCGCGATATGTGCTGTCGAGGGACCGCAGTTCCTACGATCTCAACATCCGGATCCTGACCTATAACAAGTCCTTCGTTTGCACAGCTATCGAGCGGGGCGACGATGGCAGCATCACCCTGCGCCGCTGCGATCCGATTGCCGAGGGCGGAGACATGGGCAATGCGGGGCAGGTGATCCTGCGGCCCGATGTGAGCAAGCAGACGCTTGAAGGGCACATCTATTATGCGCGCGGACCGTACACCTGCACCAATCCGCTGCGCCGCGCGCTGAACGATGTGCTCGGCCTGCCCCATCCTGAGGGCGGGAAGCCCAATACCCGGATGGGCGAAAGTCTGCCGATCTTGTGAGGCGGGTCATGCTGCGGCGACCGATCGGGCCGCCGTAGCCGACCCGTCCCTTACTGCCCGTCGAGCGCCTTGCTCACCAGCACATTGACCGAGACGCGGCGGTTCTGCGCGCGGCCTGCGGCGGTGGTATTGTCGGCGGCCGGATCGGCGGTCGCCATGCCGGTGGGGGAGAGCATCCGGTAGGGCTTCCACTTGCACACCTGCTGGAGGTGATTGACCACCGCCGCAGCGCGCTTTTCGGACAGCGCCTGATTCACTTCCTCCGAACCGGTAGAATCGGTGTAGCCGAGCACGAGCATCAGCGAATTCTCGTTCGCATTGGCGGCCTGCGCCGCGTAACACAGCTCGGCCTTCGCCGCGGGCGAGATCACCGCCTTGCCCGTGTCGAAATAGACGTTGGTGGTGCTCTTCAGATTGTACTTGTCGATATCACCCAAACGCCCGCGCAGCGCTTCGGTGGCGGCGGCGTTCTGCTTGATCGCCGCGCCCTGTTCGCCGAATTGCTGCTGGGTGCCGCCGCGGATCATCGCCGCGATCTGGCGATCGTCGCTGTTGAAACGGACCTCGCTGGCGACCAAGCCCTCGCCATATTGGGCGGTCTTCACGATGACCGGCAGACCGTTGATCAGCGCGCTCTGGTCGAACGTCTTGTTGCCGATGCCGAGGAACCCGCCGCGCGTGCGGATTTCGGTCTCGGGGTGAAGGGTCACCATGGTGGTCGAGCCGTCTTCGGCGGTGATTTGCAGACGCGAGCCCTTGCGGGCCGAGATGATGCCGGTCACCCGCTGGCCTTCCGTCATTTCAGCGAGCGGCGGCAAGGTGCCATAGACGGTGGTCAGGACTTCGCCTGCGTCATCGGCTGGCGGCTGACTCTGGGCGGAAAGGCCTGTGGCGGAGACGGCCCCCAGCACGAAAGACAGCGCAAGCATGCGCGGGTTGAAATTGGTGATGCTCACAGTCTTGATGCTCCTGTGGTTCGGGCCGCGATCCCTCATGCTGACCCTTCATTGGCATTGTGCGCGAGACGGGGTTGTTGAGCAACAGGTTGCTGGCAGATGAACGTCCATTGCGTGATACCTGCGGGGCAGGCCATCAGGGCATGGGATGCGACGAGCCGAGGTGGCGTTGCCAAGGCATTATGAAGGACGGCCGACCAAACTCGTTACGGCGACCGGGTCAGCATAGCGCCGACGCAGTCAGGTTCGCACATGATGTGCTGTGCCACCCCGCAGCTCTATCTGATGGGCTTACGCGACCGCGAAGCGCCTTGCATGGAACGCGGCATCTGCGCGCAGCTGGTCATGCTCGACCCATACGGAGTGTGTGCCTGAACAGAGCTTGTGCGGCAACGCAAGGCGGCAGATCGGCCCTTTGGCGACGTCGCTCGCATCAAGGATTGCGCATTCGGAGGTGCCGGTGTTCTCGTCGATGAGGAAGGTGACCAGGTAGCCATCGTCTTCTGCGCTCGCACCCTTGCGCGGGACCATCGGGCTTTCGCTGGCATAGACGCCCTCCGGCAGGCGGTAGACCTGTTCCTCGCCCGTTTCGGTGTCATGCCGGACATAGCCGTTGAACAGGAACCAGCCGGGCCGGGTGGTGGTCGACCAGACGTAGCGGCTCTTGTGCATGGCGGCGCGCGGGTTGATCATCCCGAATTCGACGATGCGATCAGACAGGCGTTCCTCGCGGGTCTCGCCGGTCTTCAGGTTGAAACGCCAGCGATGCAGGCGGGACTGGAACGAGTGTTCGTCCACGTAGGCCATCATGTGGCTGTAGCGGCCCATCTCCTCCAGCGGATCGGGCATGGGCTTGGCCTGATGATAGCCTTCGAGGATGACTTCATCCCCCTCTTCCCACGCGTTGGTCCAGTGCAGGACATAGGTGGGCGCAGCCTCAAACCAGCGGATGTCCTCGGGCTGGCCGTGGCGCGGGATCAGGGCAAAGCGGGTCGGCACCCCATCATGGATGCGCGCGGCATGGATGTTCCGCCCGAGCAATTCCTCGTCCCAGAACAGCGGCATATCGTTGAGGATCGACCAGTTCTTGGTGATCGCCATGTCATGCGGCAAGCGCGGCCCCGGCAGCGGCACAGGGACGTAATGCACCAGCTGGCCTTCGCGGTTCACCACCCCGTAATGCATGAAAGGCGCGTGCTTCGAATAGTTGAAGAACATCAGCTCGCCGGTGTCCTCGTCGACCTTGGGGTGCGCCGAGATCCCGTCCAGCGGCACCCATGGGGCCTTGCCCCGGCTGCCGAGTGTTACGGGATCGAGCATCCACGCCTCGCCGCACTGGTAGAGCGTGGCATAGGCCGTCCCGGCATGGACGATGATGTCGGTCGAGCCGGTATCCTTGAGGCCCCCGTGCGCGCCGAAACCGGGGCGCTTTGACGTCCCCCAAGGGTCCATCAGCCCGCCCCACAAGGAGTGGCCCGCGATCTGCTCCGCCTCGAAGCAATGGGTGCGCACGAAGCGGTTGCGATAGCTCGCCTTGCCGCCGGAGATGTTGATCTGATGGATCATCGCATCACCATCGAACGGATGGTGACGGCCGAGCGGCTGGTGCACCTGGTTTTCGGTGTTGCGCAGATAGATGCCGTCGATGTCGGGAGGAATCGCGCCCGCGATCACCGGCAGTTCGGCCACGTCGGCTTCCTCGTGCAGCGGCGTCCACGGCCCCGTCAGGTAAGGGTGGTTGGACGGCTCCAGCGAGGTTTTTACTGGCGGATGGCGCGTGATCTGCATGGTCTCTCTCCCGTCAGGAAGACTAGCAATGCCCAGCGGGCTGGCAAGCTGGTATGATCGCTGGCCGCACATGAGGAATTTTGATCACGGTCAAAGCCAACGCCGTCTTGCGAAGCAATCATCATCGGCATCAGTGGGAGACACGCCATGAAATCGATCTTGCTTCACATCGACCATGACAGCGCCATGAGCGCGCGCTTGCAGGTGGCGCTGGATATCGCCCGGTCCACCAATGGTCACATCACTTGCCTTCAGGCGGTCAGCTACGAGGTGTTGGCCCCGGGCGACTTCAATGGCTCGGCAATCGCTGCCGCGATGCCGGTGATCAAGGAAAATGCCGACAACCTGCGTGCCCAGATTGAAAAGGAGTTGGAACACGAAGGCGTGCCCTGGGACTGGCGCTTCGTCTACGGGATCGCGCCGCATCGCCTGCTCGAAGCTTCGCCGCTGGCGGATATCGTCATTGTCGGCCCGGCCGAAGCGGGCAGCGACGGACGCGGGCCCTCAGCACTGGTCGGCGATCTGGTGCTCAAGGCGCCGGTGCCGGTCTTGGTGGTTCCCGGGGATGCGAAGAGTTTCGATGTCGGTGCCCCGATGCTGGTGGCGTGGAACGGATCGTCCGAAGCAGCACACGCGCTGCGGGCAGCCGTCCCGCTGCTGGCGTGCTCATGCAAGGTCACGCTGGCCAGCATTGCCGAAACATCCGAAAAGGCACGCTTCGATTTTCCGTCGACCGAAGGGGCCAGATATCTCAGCCGCCACGGGATCGAGTGCGAGGTCGTCGAAATTCCGCGCGGCGCAGCGGCCATCGCCGAAACGCTGTTTTCAGCGGCGCAGATGCGCGAATGCGGGCTGATGGTGATGGGTGCCTATGGCCATTCGCGGCTGGCCGAACTGCTGCTGGGCGGGGTGACGCGCCGGATGCTGAGCGAGCCGCAGATGCCTGTCCTGCTGGCGCATTGATGGTCTTCGCAGCCCCTCCGGGCTGCGGCATCCTCGCTCACACGGCCTGAAGGCCGCATCGCTCCGGTCGCGCGGTCGCGCTTGCGGCGCTGCGCGCCGAGGTGCTGTCTAGGAGGAGACCTTTTTCCGCATCATGCCTTCCTGCGCGACGCTGGCCACGAGTTCGCCGGCAAGGTTGAAGATCCGCCCGCGATTGAACCCGCGCCCGCCGCCGCTCCACGGGGCGTCTGTGGCATAGAGCAGCCATTCGTCCGCGCGGGCTTCACGGTGGAACCACAAGGCATGGTCGAGACTCGCGCCGACCAGTTCGCCCCGCATCCAGCTCAGACCATGCGGCAACGCGCTGGTGCCGAGCAGGGTGTAATCGCTGGCGTAAGTGATGATCGCGCGGTGCAGTTCGGGCGTGTCCGCTGTGCCCGTGATCGGGGCGCAAACCCGGAACCAGCTGTGTGCGCGCGGTTCGCGCGGTTCGGTGCTCATCCAGTGCAGGCGGTCAGTGGTGCGCATTTCGATCGGGCGCGGGCGCAGCATCATCCGGCGCTGCTGTTCGCTGAGGCGGTCGCCCCAGGCTTCCGCGATCTCGCGGCGTTGTTCCATGTCGGGGCGCAAATCATCGGGGCCGGGCACATCGGGCATGGGCGAATCGACATGCTCCAACCCCTGTTCCGGCAGCTGGAAGCTGGCGGTGAGGTTGAGGATCGGTACCGGCGTCCCGTCCTCGCCTTCCTGACTGGCTACCACCCGGCGGTTGGCAAAGCTGCGCCCGTCGAAATCGCGTTCGATGCGGTATTCGATGGGCGTCCCCTCACGACCGCCGCGCAGAAAATAGGCATGGAGCGAGTGCGCGCACTTGCCCTCTGTCACGGAGCCTTGCGCCGCCTGCAATGCTTGCGCCAGCACCTGCCCGCCGAACACCCGTCCGATCCCGTCAGTTTGTGGCGGCCCGGCGTAGACATCGGCGGCGCGCTTTTCGACCGTCAGCAGGCGCACAAGGCCTGCGACCAGTTCATCGGGGGTAGGTGTCGTGATCATGGGAAGGCGTAGGCCTTGGCATAGTTCTGCTGCGGCCAACGGCCCGGGGACCTCGGACGCAAGCCGCGCTCGCGCAGGATGGCGTTGAAGATGCGCGCATCGCTTTCGCGGTAGCTCCACTCGCTGCGCCAAGTGATGGACAGCGAGACCGACGGGGCAGGGCCGTTCTTGACGAAATGCGGGGCCATGACGGGGACGAACAGCGCTTCGCCCGGCGACAGGGCAAATTCTGTGCCGTGGTCAAGGAAGCTGTCATCCCACTTCAACTCGCGCGGGCCGCCCGAATGGTAGGTCTCGTGCGCCTCATCGGGCACGAAGCGGGTGTCGCCTGCCGGAAACTGGGTCATGACCTTGGTGCCCCGGATCTGGAGCAGGATGTTGTGCTCCGGATCGAAGTGATACGGTGTGACCGAGTTCGGCGAGCTGACGAAGATGAACCCTTGCGGCGTCAGCATCGCGCCGGTTGCGGCTTCGATTTCGGGGCGGATTTCTTCAAGCAGACCGAGCAGCAACGCCTCGTAGGCGGGCACCTGTTCGATGTTCTTGAGCACTGCCCAGCTTTCCGCCTCGGCGACCCGGCGGATCGTCTCGGCGATTGTCAGGCCGTTCGAGCCCGGCTTGCCGTCAACCCCAATCGGCAGATCGCCGCGGTTGTATTCGACGCTGGTCAGCGGCAGGCCCTCGGCGAGCTGCGCCAGCGCCTCGATCTCCAGCAGCGGGTGGCTGGTCAGGCCGTGCGAAAGGATGTGCGGGATTTCCGGGTAATGCGCGGCAAAGCGCGCCCGGGCTGTGCTATCGAACACGGTTGCCGCAAGGGCATCGGTGAAATGGGCAGGAGCGTTCATCAGGTGCTGGTCCCTTGGTTTTTTCGGGGGCGGGTTTCCCAAGCCATCAGAAGGCGGAACAGGTTGCGCCGGAGCGGCCCGCCGATGGCGATATTGCGACTGATCATGCGGCGCTTGTCCCGCCACAGGCGTTCGATCATCGGGTGGCCTTCGACTGCACAGCTATCGGCCCATTGCACATCATCGCGTTCGAGCAGCGCGAGGTTTTCCAGTTGCAGCAGCATCCCCGGCGAAAAGCGGGCATAGGCCTCGTCGAAGGCAGTCTTGAAACTGTAGGCGCCGGGCGGGGTGATGAAGTTCGCCAGCATCGCAATGGCGCGGCCATCGAGCCGAAGTGCGAGCCGTTCCAGCCGTCCTGCCGCTGCCGCACCCGCCAGCGATTGTTCGAACAGGGTGCGGGTATCGGGCGCGCTGGCGAGGGCAGAGCCTGCCTCGCCTTTCCATCCGGCGGCTTCCAGAGCAAGAAACTCGGCGGTCCATTCTGCCAGACCTTCCGCGCCTTCAAGCCTTTCGAAGGCGAGTGCACCCTCCTCGGCCAGACGGTTGTGCTGGCGGCGCAATTCCTTGCGCTTCTTGGCGCTCATTGCCGTTTCGAGATAGGCCGCCGCACTGGTTTCGCCCGTGAGTAGCGCGCGGTTTTCCTCGCCGACCGTATATTGGACGCGCGGGTAGCGGGCCAACACGCGTTCGAGCGCGGCATTCGCGGGGCCCTCCGCCGGTATCAATGGCAAGTGCAGGAACAACGCGCGGCGCGCACGTCGGTCAAAATGGGCGAGCATGTCGCGCCAGAAGGCCTCCTCGTGCCCCGCAGCGATCAGCGGGACGCCGCAGAAGGCATTGGCGTGCAACCATCCGGTCGCATGGGTGACAATATGGCTGTAATATTCGGCGCTTCGCACCACCGGCAGCAGCGCTGCGAGCCGACCCTGATAGAACCAGGCTTTGGTTACGACCCTGTCGGCTTCGCCCCATTGCCGGAGCGAGGGAAGCAGGAACCACGGCTCGAAGAAAGGATTGGGCTCGCACGCGGAGTCCACAAGGCGCTTCCACGCGGCAAGGAAAGCGGGCTCGACCAGCTCCTCGGACGACAGCAGCCGCAACTGGCCATACGGCAAAGCTGCGGGGGGGTAGCTGCCACCCGCGCTGGTGCGAAAACTGTCCGCACGTGCCATGTCCATTGCGGTCGATCCCGTCCTTGCGCCGCCCTCGGCGCTGTTCGGGCTGGTACTGCCACACAGCAATTAAGAAAGCCTCAGCGCTTGGAAATGCTGTCCGATCCGGGGACACCGGCGCAGGCCAAGCTAAACCCCGCCGGAATTGCTCTCGGCGGGGATGAGTCTTTGCGGCCCTACTGCTTCGCTACCTGAGGCGTTCTTGTAGCCCTACCGCTTCGCTACTTGAGGGCCGGTGGCTAGATCAGGCGGCACCATGCGCCAGCGCGGCCAGCAGCAGCAGCGCGACGATGTTGGTGATCTTGATCATCGGGTTCACGGCAGGCCCGGCGGTGTCCTTGTAGGGGTCGCCGACCGTGTCGCCCGTCACCGCGGCCTTGTGGGCTTCGGAACCCTTGCCGCCGTGATTGCCGTCCTCGATATATTTCTTGGCATTGTCCCACGCCCCGCCGCCTGCGGTCATCGACAGGGCCACAAACAGCCCGCTGACAATCACGCCCAGCAGCAGCGCGCCAAGCGCCGCAAAGCCGTTGTCCTGCCCCGCGATCGCAGTGATCACGAAATAGACCACCACCGGCGCCAGC
>RDXA01000050.1 GCA_004292705.1 Sphingomonadales bacterium
GGCACGAAGATGGTCGGCAGGTGGCCGAAGCGCAGCGCCCCCATCAAGAGGCCCGGCACGATCTTGTCGCAGATGCCGAGCATCAGCGCGCCGTCATACATCGCGTGGGAGAGCGCGACCGCCGCAGACAGCGCGATCACGTCGCGGCTGAACAGCGAGAGCTCCATGCCGGTCTCGCCCTGCGTCACCCCATCACACATCGCTGGCGTGCCGCCTGCCACCTGCGCGGTGGCGCCGATTTCGCGGGCGTAGATCTTCAGCCGGTCAGGATAGCGGCCATAGGGCTGGTGGGCCGAGAGCATGTCATTGTAGCTGGTGACGATCCCGATATTCGCGCCGCGCCCCGCAACAAGAGCCGCCTGATCCTCTACCGCACCGGCATAGGCATGGGCGAGGTTCGAGCATGAGACCGCGCTGCGCTCGCCCATATTGTCGCCCTCGCGTTTGATGAGGTCGAGATAAGCCTGCCGCGATGCACGCGAGTTTTCGATCACCCGCCGGGTTACCTTGTGGAGGGTGTCATTCATGCCCAATTACTCATGCCACGTCACTCCGTCGCGTTCGGCCAGCGCGATGGCCGCACTCGGGCCCCAGCTGCCGGCGGTATAGGTCTTGGGGATGAGGCCCTCCGCTTCCCACAGGGCGCGGATCGCATCGACCCATTCCCACTGCGCCTCGACCTCGTCACGGCGCACGAACAGGGTCTGATCGCCCTCGACCAGATCGAGCAGCAGGCGCTCATAGGCGATGCGCCGCACCGCGCCGGTAAAGGCGTCCTGCATGGCGATGTTGAGCGGCACCTGGCGCAGGCGAATGCCATCGCGGTCCAATCCCGGCACCTTCGCCATCAGCGAGAGGGTGATGTTCTCTTCGGGCTGGATGCCGATCACCAGCTGGTTGGGCTGCATGGTCGCGCCGCCCCCCTTGCTCTTCGGCCCGGCGAAGATCGAGTGCGGCACGCAGCGGAACTGGATCACGATCTCGGTCACGCGCTTGGGCATCCGCTTGCCGGTGCGCAGATAGAAAGGCACGCCCTTCCAGCGCCAGTTGTCGACATGGGCCTTGATCGCGACGAAGGTCTCGGTGCCGCTGTCCTTGCCAAGCTCCTCATCATAGCCGGGGACCGCCTGTCCGCCGATCGCGCCCGCGCGGTATTGCCCGGTGACGGTTTCCCCTGCCGCGACCTTGCGCAGCGCGCGCAGCACCTTGACCTTCTCGTCGCGCACAGCGGTCGCATCGAAATGCGCGGGCGGCTCCATCGCCACCAGCGCGAGCAGTTGCAGCATGTGGTTCTGCACCATGTCGCGGATCGCACCGGCATCGTCGTAGAAGGCGACGCGCCCTTCG
>RDXA01000157.1 GCA_004292705.1 Sphingomonadales bacterium
GGCGATTGGCTGGGCGGCGCTGGCGGGCGGCGGGGAGACGCTGGGCGATCTCGCTGCCACGGTGCTGCCAACCTATGTCGCCAACACCGCGCTGCTGATGCTGCTGGCGGGCGGGTTTGCCGCGGTGACGGGCACCGGCTGCGCATGGCTGGTCGCCGCGACGCGCTTTCCGGGACGGCGGGTGCTGGGCTGGGCGCTGGTGCTGCCGCTCGCGGTGCCCGCCTATATCGCGGCCTATATCTACGCCAACCTGCTCGACTTTGCAGGGCCGGTGCAAAGCGCCCTGCGCAGCGCGACCAGGTGGGGGCCGGATGACTACGCCTTCCCGCCGATCCGTTCGCTCGGCGGGGGTGCTTTCGTGCTGGGCATCGTGCTTTATCCTTACGTCTATCTCCTCGCCCGCACCGCATTCGCCACCCAGAGCCTGTCGCAGTTCCGCGCGGCGCGCAGTCTGGGCGCGCGGCCGGCGCGCGCCTTCTGGCAGGTCGCCCTCCCCGCCGCACGCCCGGCCATCGCCGGGGGCCTCGCTCTGGTTCTGATGGAGGTGCTCGCCGACTTCGGCGTAGCGGAATACTTCGCCATTCCGACGTTCTCGACCGGCATCTTCCGCACCTGGCTGGCCAGCGGCGACAAAGCTGGCGCGCTCAAGCTGGCGGCGGTCATGCTGGTTTTCGTCATCGCACTGGTGGCGCTGGAGGCGGCGACCCGGCGCGGGCGCAGCGACAGCCGCGACGGGCTGGCGGCGCGCGAAGATGCCGAGCCGCTGGTGGCCCTGTCACCGCTGGGTCAGGGCCTTGCCCTGATCGCCTGCCTTACCCCGGTGCTGCTCGGCTTTGTCCTGCCCGCCGGATACCTCGCAGCCATGGCGCTGACCGAGACCGCACAAGCCGCGACGGGCGATCTCGCCAGCTATGCGCGTGGCAGCCTGTGGCTCGGACTGGCGGCGGCGGGCACCTGTCTTGTCGCTGCGCTGCTGCTTGCCTTCGCCCGCGCGCGATCGGGTTCACGCGTCACGGCCAGCGCGATCCGGGTGGCGACACTGGGCTATGCCCTGCCCGGTGCGCTGCTGGCGGTGGGCCTGCTCGCGCCCTTGGGGGCTTTCGACCAGAGCCTCACCCGTTTTGCGCGCGACAGCCTCGGGTGGAGCGGCGGATTGCTGCTGACCGGCACCAGCCTGATCCTTGTCTATGCCCTGTCGGTACGGTTCCTGACCGTGGCCTATAACACCCTGAGCGGCGGCCTCGCGCGCATTCCCCCTGGCCTTGACGCCGCCGCCCGCAGCCTCGGCGCGAGCCCCGCCCGCGTGCTCGCCCGCATCTACGCCCCGCTCCTCGCCCCCAGCCTCGCGGGCGCGGCGGCGCTGGTGTTCATCGACACCTTGCGCGAACTGCCCGCGACGCTGATCCTGCGGCCCTTCAACCTCGAAACCCTCGCCACCCGCACCTATCGGCTCGCCAGCGACGAGCGGCTGGTGGAAGCCGCGATCCCGGCGCTGATCCTGCTCGCCGCCGGGTTGCTGCCGGTGCTGGTGCTGGGCCGCTTGGGGAAGCGCTAGGCGGACCCAACCCCGTTCGTGTCGAGCGTAGTCGAGACACCTGCGCACAGCCTCTCGACTACGCTCGAGGCGAACGGAACGAGCGTAAAGTGTAACGCCCGCTTGTCACTTGCCGCTCCAGCGTTACAAGACGCTCCGCATGGCACGCTTCCCCTTCTCCGCGATCGTCGGTCAGGACGAGATGAAACAGGCGCTGCTGATCGCCGCCGTCGACCCCAGCATTGGCGGGGTGATGGTGTTCGGTGATCGCGGCACCGGCAAATCCACCGCCGCGCGCGCACTGGCGAGCCTCTTGCCGCCGATCATGGCAGCGGACGGCTGCGCCTATGGCTGCTCCAAGGAGGATCAGGCGCGCTATCCGGGCGTCTGCGGCACCGGCAAGATGGTCAAGCGCGCCGTTCCCTTCGTCGATATGCCGCTGGGCGCGACCGAGGATCGGGTGATCGGCAGCCTCGATCTCGAACGCGCGCTGCGCTCAGGCGAGAAGGCGTTTGAGCCGGGCCTCTTGGCCAAGGCGCACCGGGGTTTCCTCTACATCGACGAGATCAACCTCCTCGAAGATCACCTTGTCGATCTGCTGCTCGATGTCGCAGCCTCGGGCGAGAACGTGGTCGAGCGTGAAGGCTTGTCGGTCCGTCACCCGGCCAAATTCGTGTTGATCGGCAGCGGCAACCCCGAAGAGGGCGAGTTGCGCCCCCAGCTGCTCGACCGCTTCGGGCTTTCGGTCGAAGTGCGCTCGCCCAAGGACATCGAAGTGCGCATCGCGATCATGCGCCTCGTCGCCGAGAACGAGCGCGATCCCGAAGGCTTCGCCGCGCGCTGGGCGGGCGAGGATGATGCCATCCTGCAGCGCGTCGCCAAGGGCAAGGCACGGCTGCCCAAGCTGGAGGCGGGTGAGGACGTGCTGCGCGATGCGGCGGAATTGTGCCTCGCGGTGGGCGCGGATGGCCTGCGCGGCGAGCTCACCCTGATGCGCGCCGCCCGCGCGCTCGCGGCGCTGGAAGGCGCGAAGAAAGTCACCCGCAAGCATCTCATCGCCATCGCCCCTTCGGCGCTGCGGCACCGGCTGCGGCGCGATGTGCTCGACGAAACCGGCTCCACCGTGCGCATAACCCGGGCGATTGCCGAGCTGTTCGGATGACCCCGCAAGGCCCGCCCGCCGATCCGCTGGAGGATGCGGTGCTGGCGGCGCGGCTGTTCGCCCTCGCCCCGCAGATATTCAAGGGCATGGTGCTGCGCGGCCCAAGCCCCGCGCGCGAGGCGCTGGTGGCGGCTTTGGGCGACGCGATTCCGCTCAGGCGGATGCCCGGCCATGTCGATGACGAACGCCTGCTGGGCGGGATCGATCTGGCCGCTAGCCTGTCTGCCGGACGCCCGGTCCGCCAGACCGGGCTGATCGAGGAAGCGCGCGGCGGCGCGCTGATTGCCGGGATGGCGGAGCGGATGGATACCAGCATCGCCGGGCGGCTGGCACAGGCACTGGACGAGGGGCAGGCTGCGCTGGTGCTGCTCGATGATGCGACCGATCCTGACGAAGCCCCGCCCGCCAGCCTCACCGAGCGGCTGGCCTTTGTGTGCGACCTTTCGGCGTCGCGGCGCTGGCAGGGGGTAGAGCTTTCCGCAGCGGCAGGCGCCTTGGCCGCTGTCGCGCCGCTCGATGACGATGCCCTTCGCGCGCTCGCTGCCACCGCCGAAATGCTGGGCGTGGATAGTGTGCGGGCGTTGATCTTCACCGGAGAGGCCGCGCGCGCGCTGGCGGCACTGGAGGGCCGATGCTCAGCCGGAAAGACAGATCTGGCAGGCGCGGTCCGCCTTGTGCTCGCGCCGCGCGCCACCCGCCTGCCGCCGCAGGAACAGGACGCCCCGCCCGAAGAACCCGAACAACCCCCGCCTCCCGATGGCGAGCGTGACGAGCAATCCGACAGCGAGCAACAGCAGCAAGACCTCGACCTGTCCGATATTCTGGTCGAGGCGGCCAAGGCGGCGATCCCGGCGGGCCTTTTGGAACAATTGGCGCAGGGCAAGGCCCCCCGCCGGTCATCGAGCAGTGGCACCGGGCAGAAGCGCAAGGCCGCGACCCGCGGCAAGCCGCTCGGCGCGCGTCCGGGGATGCCGCGCGGGGGTCACAAGCTGGCGCTGATCGACAGCTTGCGCGCCGCCGTGCCGTGGCAGGCGGTGCGCCGCAGGGAACAAGGCGCACATCCCGCCTCCCCCATCATCATGCGCAAGGAAGACCTGCGCATTCGCCGCTTCGAGGAACGCGCAGCCCGCGTCACGATCTTCGCGGTCGATGCCTCAGGCTCGGCCGCAGCAGCGCGGCTGGCCGAGGCCAAGGGCGCGGTCGAGCTGATGCTGGGTCAGGCCTATGTCACCCGCTCCGAAGTCGCGCTGGTCGCCTTCCGGGGTACCAGCGCCGAACTGATTCTGCCCCCCACCCGCTCGCTCACCCGCGCCCGCCGGACGCTCGCGGAATTGCCCGGCGGCGGCGGCACACCGCTCGCCATGGGTCTCAATGCCGCCCGCGAGGTCGCCGAGGCGGTGATCGCGCGCGGGCGCAGCGCGGCGCTGGTGATCCTGACCGACGGCCGCGCCAATATCGCCGCCGACGGCTCGCCGGGTCGTCCGCAGGCCGCCGCCGATGCCGAAACCGCCGCAAAGGCGATCTTCGCGCGCGGGATTGACGCGCTGGTGGTCGATATCTCCGCCAGGCCCGGCCCCGAGGGCGCGGCGCTGGCGCAGGCTTTGGGAGGCCGCTTCCTCGCCCTGCCCCGCGCCGATGCGCGGATGCTGCAAGCCGCCATCAACGCCGTGCAGCCGATGGGCAAGGCGGCATGACCGCGCTCGACTGGAGCCGTGAAGGTCTGATCTGGCCGCACCGCGAGACGAGCGCCTTCATCGAGGCAGGCGGCGCGCGCTGGCATCTGCAGCGGATGGGGACAGGCAAGCCCCTGCTGCTTCTGCATGGCACCGGAGCCTCGGTCCATTCGTGGCGCGGGCTGATGCCGATCCTTGCACGCGATAACGAGGTGATTGCGCTCGATCTGCCGCGCCACGCCTTCACCACCGGACATGATGCCTATGCGATGAGCCTGCCCGCAATGGCGGGGAAGCTTGCCGACCTGCTGAAAGCACTGGAGGTCACCCCCGCCGCGATCATCGGCCATTCCGCAGGCGCGGCGCTGGCGTTGCAACTGGCGCTGGGCCACGGCTTTGCCGGGCCGATCGTGGGGCTGAGCGCCGCGCTGCGCCCCTTCCCCGGCCCCTTTGCGCAGATCTTCCCGGCGGTGGCCAAGGCGCTGTTCATCAACCCGCTGGTGCCGCGCATCTTTGCGAGCACGGTGGACCTCACCGGCGGTGCGGGCCGATTCATGTGGCGCTCCACCAACTCGCGGATCGATGCGGAGGGCCTCGCGTGCTACCGCACGCTGCTGAAGCACCCCGGCCACGCGGGCGGCGCGCTGGCGATGATGGCGAACTGGGACCTGCCGGGCCTGCGCGAACGGATGGGCGAGGCCGGCAACCCGGTGCTGCTGGTCCACGGCAGCAACGACCCCGCAATCCCGCTCGACTGGGCGCGCGATGCGCAAGGGTGGCTCGCCGATGCCCGCCTTGAAGTGCTCCCCGGCTTGGGCCATCTTGCCCACGAGGAAGCCCCCGAAAAGGCCGCCGCGCTGATCGCCGCCTTCCTCGCACAGCACGCATAGAGCGGTTTCCGATCCGATTGCATCGGATCAACCACTCTGGATTTTTGTTTTTCCGCGTTTTCCGAGTCGCCGGGTGATACCTCCCGGCTCGAAAACGCTCTAGGAGAAGCGCGATGGGTGAGATGGGCTGGATCGAGATCGTGCTGTTCTACGGCATCGCGATCGGCTTTGGCGTGTGGCAATGGCTCAAGATGGACCGCATGCTGAAACAGACCCGCGCCGAGAAAGCGGCGAAGGAAGCGGCAGAGCGCGAGGACGAGGGGCCCGCCGCCTGATCACGAGACTGGAACGTTGCAACAAGCGTGAAGGCCCGGTTCGTCTGATTTTTCGCCAGAAGCGCCCCTTCGGCAAGCGACCCCTTTGCTGACGTTTACGGATCACCAAGGGGTTACTGATAGCGGACATTGTTCTATATAGGGGTGCGGCGAGAATTAAGCGTTTCGCATCGGCTACCATCTTGGAATCTTGGACTTGAACTCTTTTACTTCGTTCAAAACTTCCAACGCTTCGCTCTCGCCTTTCGAAAAGATACCAAGCCGCAGCAAAGAGGATTGAGCGCCAGCATTTCCTAATTCAGCTTCAAGCTCACCGATGTAATCCACACCGCTACGAGAGCGCCAACTCCAACAAC
>RDXA01000158.1 GCA_004292705.1 Sphingomonadales bacterium
TTCTGCCGCCAGCTTTGCTGCGCAACGCGACCAGATCACCGCGCGGCAGACCGCGCTGGAAGCGCAGATTTCCGCCGCCTCGCAGCTGCGCGGGGCCGTCAGCGGCCTCGCCAGCGCGCTGGGCGACCGGGTGCGCAGCGGCGATCTCGCCCCGCGCGGGACACTCGGCAATCCGGCGGTGGCGCAGGTGAGCGTGCCCGCCGGGCTTGCCCCGCGCGGCCGCTTCAGCCTCGAGGTCACCCAGCTCGCCAGCAGCCAGACGCTGGTCAGCCTACCGCTCGTCAGCCGCGATGCGCTGGTGGGCGCGGGCACGCTGACCCTGCGCTTCGGCACGGTCAACGCGGGCAGCTTTGCCCCCGATTCCGCCCGCGCCGCGATCGATATCACCGTGACCGATACCGACACCCTTGCCACACTCGCTTCCAAGATCACGCAGGCCAGCGACGGCGCGGTGACCGCCTATGTCGCCACCGGCACGGGCGGGGCGCAGCTGGTGATGAAGGGCGGCGAAGGCGCGGCCAGTGGCTTCGTGCTTGAAGCGATGGGCGCGGGCGGCGGGGCGGTTGCGGGCGATCTCGCCTATCTCGGCTGGAACCCGGCGGGCGATGCCGGACAATTGCAAAGCACCGCACAGGATGCCGCTTTCCGGCTCGATTCGGTGGCCATGACCAGCCCGACCAACCGTGTGACGGGCCTTCCGGGCGGCTTCATACTCGATCTCGCCGCCACCAATACCGGTGCGCCGACCACGCTGAGCTTTGGCACCAGCACCGCTGCGATCACGACCGTGATGGAGGACTTCGTCGCTGCGCTCAACGACATCGCCGGGCAGCTCGGCGATCTGGCCGCGCCGCTGGGGGGCGAGCTGGGCAATGATCCCGGCGCACGCGAATTGCGCCGCGATCTGGCGGGTCTGGCGGGCCGGGTCGTCATGCCCGGTGCCACCGGCGACGAGCCGCGCACGCTCGCTGACCTCGGTCTGGCGCTGAACCGCGATGGCACCTTCCGGCTCGATACCGCGCGGCTGGCCCGTTCGCTCGAGACCAGCCCCGATGCGGCCACGGCGATGTTCACCACCGGCGTCAACGGCGTGTTCGCCACGATGGACCGCTTCGCGCGCGAGAACAGCCTTGTCACCGATCCCGCCACGCTGGGCGGATCGCTGCGCCGCTACGAGACCCAGGCTGCCGCCAGCGCGGAGCGCCTTGCCCGGATCGCCGAGCAGCAGGAGGCCCTGCGCGAACGTCTGACCCGCGCCTTCACCGCGTCCGAACGCCGCGTGGCTGCTTCGCAATCGACCTTGTCGTTCCTGCGCCAGCAGGTCGATCTCTGGACGAACAGCGATCGGTAAAGGGGCCGGGCGATGCAGAGCTTGAGCCGGAACCCCGCCGCTGCCTATCGCCGGGTCGCGCTTGAGGCGCGGATCGCGGCATCGGGCAGCGCCGATCTCACCCGGATCTGTCTGGAAGAGGCGCTGGCTGCGGTGGGTCAGGCGTTGATCGCGATGGAGCAGGCGTTGGCGGGTCATGGGCAGGCCTTACGCGGGTCTTGCGCCGGTCATGAGCCGCTGGCGCGCGCGCAGTCGATCATGCTGTGGCTCGCCCGCTCGGTCGCTCCAGCGCATCCCCTCGGGGGGAGTCTCAGGGCCTTCTATGGCGGGCTGGCCGGGCAGATCGGGGCGAATATCCTGCAGGCGGACATGACGAAGCTGGCGGAAATCCGTAAAGATATCAGCGATGTGCTGGAAGCTGCGAGTGGAGAACCTGGCGATGTTTCACGTGACATATTTGCAGAACATCAGGCCCCGCCGATAAACTCCGCAATGATCCGGGCCGCATCTGCCGGGTCCTCGAAAGGGTGGAAATGGGTCATGTCGGGCCGGTAGAGATCGACCCCTCGCGGCAGGTGCTCGGCCAGCTGGACCCAAGTCGGAGAGCTCTTGAAATCCTGCAAATCCGTGTGCTGCGCGCGCACCACCAGCACCGGAATGCCCACGGTTTTGGCGGCCTCCAGGATGGCACCATTGCTGCGGCTGGAGGCATAGACGCTCGCCTCGATCTCGGGGGCGCAAGCCAGCTCCAGACCTTCGCCCGAGGCGGCGGGGACGAGGCCGTGGCGGCAATAATCCTCGAACACGCGGGGATCGAACAGGTTGTAAGGATCACGCTCCCGAAAGCGCTCGATCATCGCCGCAGCGCTGGCAAAGTCGCGCTTGCGGCGGATCGCAGGGTGGGGGTTGTCGGCGGTGTAGAGCGGCCTGCCATCGCCGTAGAAGTCGGGCGCGAGGATCACGGGATCGAACAGGACCAGCCGGGCAAAACGCCCCGGATTGTCCGCGGCGACTTGCAGCAGGGTGTGCGCACCCATCGAATGGCCGATGCCGACTGCGCCCGCGATATCGGCCTGCGCGAGGAAATCCGCGACATCGCGCGCCAGAATGCGCCAGTCGTCGATGGGCCCGGCGCGCGATTGGCCGTGGCCGCGCAGGTCGATGGCGAAGACGGGGTGGCCGGGGAAGTGTTCGATGATGGCGTCGAACACCCGCCCGTGAAACCCGGTCGCATGGGCGAAGACCATGGGCACCGCGCCTCCGTGGGAGGGCCATTCATGCACCGCCAGATCAATGCCGTTGACGGGATAGGTGCGGGTGACGGGGGAGGGCCGGGCAGGGGTCATGCCCTCGCCCCAACCGCATCGTCTGGCCCAAGTCAATCGCGCGCTTTTGTCAGGGGCCTACTCGGCCGGGGCGGCTTCCGGCTCGCCCCGGTTGCGCAGAAAGTGCAGCGCTTCGGTCAGGCGATCGGGCGCGATCCGGTGCAACGCCCCGAGATAAAGCGCGACGCCAAGCGGCACGGTGATCGCCAACGCGAGCAGATCCGGCACCGGCGGCAATGCGCGCAGCACTATCGCCACGCAGGCCGCCATGCCCAACGCGGCGGCGAGCGGCGGGAGGATCGCGCGGGCCAGACCAGCAAGGCTGAAACCCAGCACATGGCGCGACAGCAGCACAGTCGTCGCGGTCAGCACCGCCATCCCGCCGACCCAGCCCCAGGCAAAGCCGGTGATGCCCCAGTAAGAGCCCACGAAAAAGCCGAGCGGCATCACCACGCTCCCCAGCATCGTGACCTTGAGGCCAATCCCCGGAAAGCCGCGGGCATTGGTGGCGGGCGAAAACAGGATCTGCAGTGTCAGCATCGCCATTGCTCCCGCCAGGATCGGCAGCAGCGGGACAATCTCGATCCACTTTTCCCCGAGCAGCACCGGCACCAGCACCGGGGCGACCACCGCAAGGCCCGCATAGGCAGGCAGCGCCACCAGCATCACGAGCCGGACCGTCGCCAGCACTGCGGCGGAACCCCAATCGCTGTGCCCCTCGGCCTGCTGGCGCGAATAGGCGGCATAGGCCACTTCGTTGATCGGCGGCACGAACTTGGCCGCGAGCAACTGCGCAAGGAACAGCCCGGTGGTGTAGACCCCCAGTTCATGCGGATCGAGCACGCGGCCTGCGATCACCACATCGGCCTGGCTCTGGGCGAACCAGAACAGCTGGGTGGCGGTCATGACGCCGCCGAAGCCGGCGATGTGCCCGGCGCCGGTGAAACGGAAGATCGGACGGATCGGCGCACGCGCGGCCCAGGTCATGCCGATCGCCTCGGTCAGCAGCATCATCAGGGGCGCCGCGACCAGCGTCCACACACCCCAGTCGCTTATCGCTCCCGTCAGCGCTGTCACCGCTCCGACAAGCGCGGCGGCGAGCCGGACTTGCGCGGGCGTGCGGAAATCCATCCGGCGCGAGAGGATCGCGTGCGGCAGGGCGCAGAATGGCACCGCGAGATAGAGCAGCGACTGCACCCGCAAAAGGTCCGTCACCATCGGCTGTTCGAACCACATCGCCACCAGCGGCGCGGCGAGGAACTGCGTCACGGCCAACCCGCCGTTAAGCAGGATCAGCATTCCCAGCGTCTGTCGCAGCCGTTCCTCGCTGACCTCGTCCTCGCGGATCAGTGCGGACGCGAGGCCCCAGCCGTTCATGGTGTTGAGCAGCGTCAGCATCACCTGCGCCATCGCAAACAGGCCATAATCCTGCGGGGCGAGCAGGCGGATGACAATCAGGGTCGAGGCCCAGGAGACGATCTGGGTCAGCACCTGGCTGCCCGAGCGCCAGATGACCGCCGTACGCACCTGCGCAGCGAGCGACGGGCGCGCGGGGAGGGGGTCCGCTTCAGCCACCCTCTACCTCGCGTAATGCGAGGCTTGAGAGGCTGTCCGGCACCAGCGCTTCGCCCCAGCCGCGCGATAACATCAGCGCGGCGGCGCTGCTGCGCACGAAGAGGAGGTCGGTCATGTGATAGCCCGCAACGGCGCCCATCTCTTCCTTGTAGCCGCTATCGCCCACCCCGAGATCCATCACGCTCTGCCCGTCGGCGATGGAGTCGCTGACGGCACGGTAATTGGCGAGCTTGCCAACCTCGTATTTGCCGAAGTCCGTCATGTAGGTTCCGGCGATGCCATATTGCACCGGCCCGTCATCGAGATCGAAGCTGAAGGCGACCGCGCGCCCGTCGATCGTCAGCATCGTCGCGCACAGGTGTTCGGCCAGAACCGGGTCGGCCAGCGCCGTGCGCCATATTGCGCGCTGGTGCGGAGCCATGAACTTCGCGCCGCTGCCGTCGGTGGCGCGCGCGACCCAGCTGGCAGCCTCGACAGCGGCGAGCTGGTCGAGAACATCCTCGTTCCAGTCCTTCCCGCGCACATGGCGCCACGATACCGCGCCGAGGTTTGCAAGGCGGCGTTCGGCCTTGGCCAACCGCTTTGCGGTCGAGGGGCGCGGCCATCCTTGGTTGCGGGCTGTTTCGAGATCGATCACCCAGCTGGTGCCTGCGGGACGGGCGAGGACGGTCCAGTTGGCAAGCTGTGCCGCTGCAGTGATCAGCGCAATGGTGGGGTCGTCGGTGCGCGCCGGCCCGATCCGCCAGACGGGGCCGAGGCTGCGCGACGCAGCATGTTCCAGCGCCTGAGCGAGTTCGAAAACGGTGCATTCCGGTGCGATCAGGGGAGAACGCAGCGGCCAATAGGAACCCGGCACCTTGCGCGCACCGGCGATCGGCGGGCCGAAAGCAGTGGTCGGAATCGCCGCCAGCGGGGTGCCGTCTGTCGCCTGCAGCAGTAGCGTACGCGCGTGCCGCGTGCCTCCGGCACTGAACCATGCCCTGCGCAGAAAGCCATGCCCCGAGAGGTTTCGTGCCGCCAGCCCGTCGATCTCCGGCGCGAACCCCGTGATGGTCGTAACCGTCAGGTGATCGGATGAAATCTTTCGCTGGTACATTCCTCACCTGTCTGGCCGGGGTCGCCACCCTTCGGCCATAGCGCGCCCGCGTAACCACCCGGTTAACCACGGACTGGCGGAGCACAGGGAGAACTGGTCAGAATACCACCACAGAACGGATCGACTTGCCTTCGTGCATCAGGTCGAAGGCGGTGTTGATCTCTTCGAGGCCCATCACATGCGTGATCATCGGGTCGATCTGGATCTTGCCCTGCATATACATGTCGACGATCTTGGGCACATCGGTGCGGCCCTTGGCCCCGCCGAACGCGGTGCCGCGCCAGTTGCGGCCCGTGACGAGCTGGAACGGGCGGGTGGCGATTTCCTTGCCCGCTTCGGCCACCCCGATGATGATCGAGGTGCCCCAGCCGCGGTGGCAGGCTTCCAGGGCGGTGCGCATAACTTCGGTGTTGCCGGTGGCATCGAAGGTATAATCCGCGCCGCCATCGGTCATGGCGACGATGGCGGCGACGGTGTCCTCGCGGCTCATGCCTTGGGAATTCAGGAAGTGGGTCATGCCGAACCGCTTGCCCCATTCCTCGCGCGC
>RDXA01000159.1 GCA_004292705.1 Sphingomonadales bacterium
AGCGCGGCGATAAAGCTGAAGCTCGGAGGTATAGTTGGGGCAGTGATTGCGCTCGCAACGGTCCTCGCTGCGATTTTTGCAGGTCTGGCGGTGGACTGGGAGCGCTATTCAGACAACCCGAAAATTGAGAACAGCGCCCCAAAGTAACTTCACTCCGCCGCCTGCACCCCAAACAACCCAGCCTCAGCCACCACCCCATCATCCTCATTAACCGCCTTGGCCTTCTGCCGCTTATCAAAGCTCGACCACACGGTGTTCCAATCCCCCCGCGTCGCGCCCTTTGAATACTCCGTCGCGCGCGTCTCGAAGAAGTTCGCGTGCTCAACGCCATTCAGCAGCGGCGCCAACCACGGCAGGGGATGTTCTTCGATCATGTAGATTTCCTGCAGGCCGAGCTGCTTCAGGCGCCAGTCGGCGATGTAGCGGATGTAGCGCTTGATCTCCTTGGCGCTCATGCCGTTGATCGGGCCCATTTCGAAGGCGAGGTCGATGAAGTTGTCTTCCAGACGCACGGTCTTCTGGCAGATGTCGATCAGGTCTTCCTTCACCGCCTTGGTGAGGCACTGGCGTTCTTCGCAGAAGGTGTGGAACAGCTTGATGATGCCTTCGCAGTGCAGCGATTCGTCGCGCACCGACCAGCTGACGATCTGGCCCATGCCCTTCATCTTGTTGTAGCGCGGGAAGTTCATCAGCATCGCGAAGCTGGCGAAGAGTTGCAGCCCCTCGGTGAAGCCGCCGAAGGCAGCGAGGGTGCGGGCGATGTCTTCATCGGTGTCGACCCCGAACTGGTTCAGGAAATCGTGCTTGTCCTTCATTTCCTCGTATTCGAGGAAGGCGCTGTATTCGCTTTCGGGCATGCCGATTGTGTCGAGCAGGTGCGAATAGGCCGCGATGTGCACCGTCTCCATGTTGGAGAAGGCGGCGAGCATCATCTTCACTTCGGTGGGCTTGAACACCCGGCCGTAGTTTTCGTGATAGCAGTTCTGCACCTCGACATCGGCCTGGGTGAAGAAGCGGAAGATCTGGGTGAGCAGGTTGCGCTCGTTCTCGGTGATCTTCTGCGCCCAGTCGCGGCAATCTTCGCCCAGCGGCACTTCTTCGGGCATCCAGTGGATCTGCTGCTGGCGCTTCCAGAAGTCATAGGCCCAGGGGTACTGGAAGGGCTTGTAGGTATTGCGGGCTTCGAGCAGCGACATGGGCGGATACTCCTGTGGGTGTTCTTGTATAACAGATACGGGCGGCAGGCCCGTGCGGATTCACTTGTTCCAGTAGGCGACGAGGACGATCAGGCAGAACGGCACGAACATCGATATCATCGCGACGTGGATCATCGCGGCATTGTGCGAGTGGCCGGGCACGTCGCGCTTGAGTTCGCGCGCGGCCGAGATCCCGAACCAGATGCTGACGGCCAGTCCGAGCAATGCGGCGGCGACGGGTACGTTCATGTCCTTCCAGTCCTTCCCGCCCGACTTGCCACCGGGCCTGTTGTCTCTCGTGGCGCGTCCTGCGTCATGCGAAGAAGCGGTAGATTTCGCTGCCGAAATCCTTGAGCTGGGGGTAGAGCACCCAGACCACCACAACCAATAGGGCGAGCAGCGCCCAGCGGATCCAGGCGGGGCGGGCAGGTTTGATCTCGGTCATGCCTCTGCTCTCCTGATGATGTGACGCACAGCCAGAATGGCGAGCGCAACGGTCAACCCTATCAGCGCCAGTATCGTCACGGCGACGAAGACCAGCACGCCGTCCGGCGGAACGACACCAGCGACCAGTGACGTCGCATTGCCGAGTGCCCGTCCGATGCCGGTCGCGACGCTAAAGGCGCTCCCGGCAAAGGCGATCAGCCCGAACAGCGTGATCGCCGTGCGCCAAATCGCGCCGCCGACCCGCTGCCCCAGCCACCCCAGCACCAGCGCGGCGAGGGTGACCAGGAAGCCGATGAAGGCGACCCGCACCGTGACCAGCAGTTCCTGCCGGGCGGGATCGGGCATCGCGCTCCACACCTGGCCGAGGAACTGGAGCACGCCGAGCGTCATCACCCCCGCCCCGGCGACGCAGGCCGACAGCGGGCGTAGTGCCCCCGCCATGCCTGCATCGTCATCACCGGTCTTGTCCACCATGCCCAAGTCCCCTGGCACCCTTGGCACCTCTGCCTACTGGCAGCTCAGGCATTCCTCGTAATCGGTCTGTTCGCCATTGGCCGAGAGCTCGATCTTGGCGAGTTCCGAGGTGTTGTCCGCCTCCACCCCGCCGACGAAACCGGCGCGCTGCACGCTCTTGGAGCGGAGATAGTAGAGCGACTTGATGCCGCGCTCCCACGCCTGATAGTGCAGCATCATCAGATCCCACTTGTCGACATCGGCCGGGATGAACAGGTTCAGCGACTGGGCCTGATCGATATAGGGCGTGCGGTCAGCGGCGAATTCGAGCAGCCAGCGCTGGTCGATCTCGAAGCTGGTCTTGAAGGTCGCCTTTTCCTCCACGGTGAGGAAGTCGAGGTGCTGGACGCTGCCGCCCCGCTCGAGGATCGAGTTCCAGACGTTGGTCGAGTTCTTGGCCTTCTTGTCGAGCAGTTTCTCAAGATACGGGTTCTTGACGATGAAGCTGCCCGACAGGGTCTTGTGGGTGTAGATATTGGCCGGGATCGGCTCGATGCAGGCGCTGGTGCCGCCGCAGATGATGCTGATCGACGCGGTCGGCGCGATCGCCATCTTGCAGCTGAAGCGCTCCATCGCGCCCATATCGGCAGCGTCAGGGCAAGGGCCCCGCTCCTGTGCCAGCAGCATCGAGGCCTCGCACGCCTTGGCGTGGATGTGCTTGAACATCTGGAGGTTCAGCGCCTTGGCCATCGCGCTTTCGAAGGCGACGCCCTTTTGCTGCAAGTACGAGTGGAAGCCCATCACCCCGAGGCCGACGCTGCGTTCGCGCTCGGCCGAATACTTGGCGCGGGCCATCTCGTCCGGCGCGCGGTCGATATAGTCCTGCAGCACGTTGTCGAGGAAGCGCATCACGTCCTCGATGAACTGCTTGTCGCCCTTCCACTCTTCCCAGGTTTCGAGGTTGAGCGAGGAGAGGCAGCACACAGCCGTGCGGTCATTGCCCAGGTGGTCGATCCCGGTCGGCAGGGTGATTTCCGAGCACAGGTTCGAGGTCGAAACTTTGAGGCCGAGATCGCGGTGATGCTTGGGCATCATGCGGTTCACGGTGTCGTTGAAGACGATGTAGGGCTCGCCGGTGGCCAGCCGGGTTTCGACCAGCTTCTGGAACAGCGAACGCGCATCAACCTTGCCGCGCACCGAACCGTCGCGGGGCGACTTCAGCTCGAACTCGGCCCCGTCGCGCACCGCAGCCATGAACTCGTCGGTGACGAGCACGCCGTGGTGGAGGTTCAGCGCCTTGCGGTTGAAGTCGCCGCTGGGCTTGCGGATTTCGAGGAACTCCTCGATTTCGGGGTGCGAGATGTCGAGATAGCAGGCGGCAGACCCACGCCGCAGGCTCCCCTGCGAAATCGCCAGCGTCAGGCTGTCCATCACGCGCACGAAGGGAATGATCCCGCTGGTCTTGCCGTTGAGCCCCACCGGCTCACCGATGCCGCGCACGCCGCCCCAATAGGTGCCGATCCCGCCGCCCTTCGACGCCAGCCACACGTTTTCATTCCACGTGCCGACAATCCCTTCGAGGCTGTCCTCGACCGAGTTCAGGTAGCACGAAATCGGCAGGCCGCGATTGGTGCCGCCGTTTGACAGCACCGGGGTCGCAGGCATGAACCACAGGTTCGAGATGTAGTCATACAGCCGCTGGGCGTGGTCCTGATCGTCGGCATAGGCATCGGCCACGCGGGCGAAGAGATCCTGATAGGTCTCACCGGGCAGCAGGTAACGGTCGGTCAGGGTTTCCTTGCCGAAATCGGTGAGGCGCGCATCGCGCGACGCGTCGGTAACGACCTTGAAGCGGCGATCATTGACCTTCTTGCTGTCGGGCACTGCCGCCTTGGCGACTTCCGCCATCGCACCCGCCAGTGCCTCGCCCGCCTTGGCGGCGATCAGCGCATCGGAACCGGCATCGGTCGTCTTCATGGTCACTGCCTTTTCATTGTTGGCTTCGGCGGGTGCGGCAAGCGTGCCTGCATCCAGTTCGTTGGTCACATCTTCCGGCACGTTGTCGCTCGCCTTGAAATCCATCTGAAGCCCCTTTTGTCCCCCGAATCGGCACAGTGGCGCAAGGGGCCATGTTCCAATTCTGTTCTATACCGGTTGGTCCACAGACTTGCCAACAGGCTACCCCCATTCCGGGCCTGTTGACGCATCGGTTGATCCCATTCGCGGCGCGCGGCGGGCCCTGCCGCCAGAGCGAATCTTCCTCCATGTACCCTCTTCGGGGCGGCGGTTGATTCACCAAGGCTTGGGGGTCCGATTTGCGCCGAACCACTAGATGATGAATCACCCGGGGAATCCCGTCAACGGCAGATTAAGCGTCCGGTTACCATATTCGGGTGTTCCCGGCCCGTCGAAGAGCCGCGACGCGTGGACCAAGCTTGAGTCGCGCGGGCCGCAAGCCCCAATTTGAATCTGTGAAGAAAAATATGGTGATTGAATCATTCGAATCCAGCCGTGAATCTTTTGCACCGGCAAGGGTTCGAATGTTGCGCGGGAGGGCGAGTTGATACGGCAAGCCCGCATCCGCTTTCGCTGTCCGGAACCCGAACCCTGCCGTTCGGCAAGCGCCCCCTTTGCAACCCCTTCCTCTCTCCCCTTGCGGGAGAGATACGAAGGCTTTGCAGCGTGCTGCCTCGCCGCAGTTGAGAATGGGCAGGCCAGAGCGATGCTCCGGCCCCCTCTCCCAACCCTCTCCCGCAAGGGGAGAGGGGTAAAGGCAGCTCCCCACCCCCAAGCGGCCATTGCGGAACGTTTGCGCACGCTCCTGCACATGGCATATTGAAGCCGCCAATGACTGATATCTATCTGATCCGCCACG
Source organism: Sphingomonadales bacterium (assembly GCA_004292705.1). GTDB lineage: Bacteria > Pseudomonadota > Alphaproteobacteria > Sphingomonadales > Sphingomonadaceae > Erythrobacter. The sequence continues at coordinate 4,972 of RDXA01000159.1, forward strand.
GTGAAACGGAATGGAACGCTCAGGGGCGTTTCCAGGGAAAGCTGAATTCTCCCCTTACCGCCACTGGCGTCAGGCAGGCCGAGGCTATCGGCAGACGCCTCGCCGGGCTCGGCCTTTCATGCGATGCGTTCGTCTCCAGCCCGCTGGGAAGAACGCGTCAGACCGCAGCCATCATTGCCGGAAGCGCGAATCTTCCTGCCGCCCGGTGTGATGATCGTCTTGCCGAGGTGTCCTTGGGTTCATGGGATGGTTTGACCCACATCGATATCGACGCCCAATGGCCGGGGATGCTCGATGGCTCGACACCCTTCGATTGGTTTTTCAGGTCGCCTGACGGGGAGAGCTACGACGCCGCTTTCCTGAGAGCCGAATGCTGGTTGCGCGAACGACAGGGCGTGACAGTCGCCGTGTCTCACGGGCTGGTCAGCCGGATCATCAGAGGCGCATACAGCGGGCTGTCCAAAGCAGAAGCCTTGAGCCTGCCCGTGCCTCAGGACGTTATCTGGAGACTTTCCAACGGTCGGATCGAGCCAATATCCGTCGGTTGAGCATCGGCGCATCATTCGCGCGGCGAGTTCGAACCTGCCGTTCCGGAAGCCACCCACTTCCCGCCATTGCTACCCGCCTGCCTGCCATCGACAAGCGGATGTCGCCCTATCCCTTCGCCGCTTCTGCAAGGCCTTGCGCGGTCTTGTAGTCGGGCTTGCCGTTGTTGAGCCTCAGCGATTGCTCCGTCAGCACATAAAGCCGCGGGATCTTGTAGGCGGCGAGGCCTGCGCGGGCATGGGCGTCGAGCGCAGCTTCCAG
>RDXA01000051.1 GCA_004292705.1 Sphingomonadales bacterium
ATCGGAGCCCGCCCCGCTGCAATACCTCGCGCCCTATACCGGCTGCGCGATGGGTGAATTCTTCCGCGACAACGGCATGCACGCCGTGATCGTCTATGACGACCTTTCCAAGCAGGCCGTGGCTTACCGCCAGATGTCGCTGCTGCTGCGTCGTCCTCCGGGCCGTGAAGCCTATCCGGGCGACGTGTTCTATCTGCACTCTCGTTTGCTTGAGCGTGCGGCGAAGATGAACGAAGACAACGGCCACGGCTCGCTGACCGCGCTGCCGATCATCGAGACGCAGGCGGGCGACGTGTCGGCCTACATCCCGACCAACGTGATCTCGATCACCGACGGACAGATCTTCCTTGAAACCGGGTTGTTCTATCAGGGCATCCGTCCGGCGATCAACGTCGGCCTGTCGGTGAGCCGCGTCGGCGGTGCCGCGCAGACCAAGGCGATGAAGAAGGTTTCGGGCTCGATGAAGCTCGATCTCGCGCAATACCGCGAAATGGCGGCCTTCGCGCAGTTCGGCTCGGACCTCGATGCCGCGACGCAGAAGCTGCTCAACCGCGGTGCGCGCCTGACTGAACTGCTGAAGCAGAAGCAGTTCTCGCCGATGCCGTTCGAAGAGCAGACCGTGTCGATCTACGCCGGCACCAACGGCTTCCTCGACAGCATTCCGGTGAACCGCGTCAACGAATATGAAGCGCAGATGCTTGACTACATGCGCCGCGAGCACGCATCGGTCCTGACCGAGATCCGCACCTCGAAGAAGTTCGAAGGCGAAGTCGCGGACAAGACCAAGGCCGCGCTCGAAGCCTTCGGCAAGCAGTTCGCTTAAACCAACCCTTGTCATCCCCGCGAAAGCGGGGACCCAGGGCCACATGGCACTAAGCCGCCCCTAGGTTCCCGCTTTTGCGGGAATGACAGTAACGGAGATACCAAGAGTGCCCTCACTCAAGGAACTCAAGGGCCGGATCAACTCGGTCAAGTCGACCCAGAAGATCACCAAGGCCAAGCAGATGGTCGCGGCGGCCAAGCTGCGCCGTGCCCAGGCTGCGGCCGAGGCCGGGCGGCCCTATGCCCTGCGCCTCAGCGCGGTGATGGCGAGCTTGGCGAGCAAGGTCTCGGGCTCTGCCGCGCCGCGGCTGCTGGCGGGCTGTTGACGGTGGGCTTCGAGCTGGCCCGTTCAGCCTGGATCGCGCAGCGCGCCGGGGACGGAGGGATTCCGGTACCAGACGGTGTCCGGCGATTGGGTTCCCGGGGCCGTGCCCGGGGAGGCATTCACCGGATAAATGGGCCCCCATGCGCCGGGGACGGCCCCGCGGTTGTAGAGTGAGGCATTG
>RDXA01000160.1 GCA_004292705.1 Sphingomonadales bacterium
TATGTGGTTGAGCCATGATCCAGTCCTTCGCCTGCGCAGAAACCGATCTCGTTTGGTCAGGCCGCATCAGCCGCAAGCTGCCTGCCGACATGCAGCAGCGCGCGCTGGCGAAGCTTAACATGATTGATGCTGCCGAGACGCTCGACGACCTCAAATTCCCGCCCGGCAACCGCCTGCACCAACTCAAGGACGACCGCGCTGGTCAGCATTCCATTTCAATTAACATGAAATGGCGTATATGTTTCGTCTGGAGAGACGGAAACGCATACGATGTCGAGGTCACAAACCACTACGAATAACCCGGACTGGCTGCACATTCCCCACGCGGGGGAAATGCTGGTTTCGGAGTTCATGGAACCCTTGAAGCTCGATACTGCCGCCTTGGCCCAAGCCATCGCGGTTGAGCCGGCGCGCCTGCAAGCCATGATCGATGGCGACACCCGGATTGACGGTGAACTTGACCTCAGGCTCTCGCGCTATTTCCGCATGTCCGAGGGCTTCTTTCTGCGCCTTCAGACCAGCGCCGAGCTGCGCACCGCCAAGCGCGCGCTCAATGGCGAGCTCGACCGCATTCAACCCCGCGCTGCATAACCCCGATCCGCACGCTTGAACCGCGTGGCCAAGCCTGTCACTCCCCGGTCGCATGAGCATCCGATTCCTCGCGCTTCTGGCCGCTGCCAGCGCCCTCGCCCTCACCGCTCCCACCGCCGCGCAGGATGCGCCCAAGGACGAGGCCGCCAAGCCTGCCGCCGCGCCCGAAGCGCAGGTCCGCACGCGCGAGCTCATGGGCACCTTCGGCGGGCAGCGCATCGCCTATCGCGCGACCATTGCCGACACGATCCTCACCGATGACGCTGGCAAACCCGAAGCCGTCATCGTCACCACCTCCTACATCAAGACCCCGGCAGACCCTTCGCGCCCGGTGTTCTTCATCTACAACGGCGGCCCCGGTTCGGGATCGGTGTGGCTTCAGATGGGAGCCTTCGGGCCCAAGCGTGTGGCGATCCCCAGTGATGCGAAGGATGATGGCGCGCCGCCCTATCCGCTGCTCGACAATCCCGACAGCCTGCTCGATGTCGCGGACCTTGTGTTCATCGATCCTCCGGGGACGGGCTTCAGCCACCTGACGCAGGGGACCGATCCCAAGAAATACTACGGCCTGAGGCAGGATGGCCGCGCCATTGCCAAGGTCATCCGTCGCTGGATCAACGACAACGGCCGCTGGAACAGTCCCAAGTTCCTCGGCGGCGAAAGCTACGGCACCACCCGCACCGCGATGGTCGCCGACGAGCTGGAGGGCAGCACCTACAACGATGTCGGCCTCAACGGGCTGATCCTGATCTCGACGATCCTCGATTTCGCAGTCGAGGACACGACCCCGGGCAACGAACTGGCCTATGTCGTTACCCTGCCCAATATGGCGGCGGCGGCATATTATCACGGCAAGGTGCAAGCCTCCTCGGTCGAAGCGATCGCCGAGGAAGCGCGGCGCTTTGCCATCGGGCCGTTTGCTTCTGCCTTGCTCAAGGGTCAGGAACTGCCCGCCGATGAGCGCGCCGCCGTGCGCAAGGAACTCTCGCGCCTGACCGGCCTGTCGGAGACCTATCTCGATCAGGCCAATCTGCGTGTCACCGACCAGCGGTTCTACAAGGAGCTGCTGCGCGACCGCAACCAGACCGTGGGCCGCCTCGATGCGCGCTACACCGGCACCGACTATGACAGCGCCGGGGAGACCCCGGATAATGATCCGAGCTTTTACGGCATCGACGCGGGCTACACCGCCGCGATCAACAGCTGGGCGCGCGAGACGCTCGGCTACAAGACCGATCGCGAATACCAGTCGATCGGACGCGAGCCGGGGCGCAACTGGGACTGGAGCCTGGAAGGCTCGTTCCGCGGTGCCTATCTCAATGTCGCCCCGCTGATCGGGCAGGCAATGCGGCAGAACAGCCAGCTCCGCCTCTTCAATGCGCAAGGCTGGTATGATTTCGCGACGCCCTTCTTCGGCGCGGAGTATTCGCTCAAGCGCCCCGGCATCCCGCAGGATCGCATCACGTGGAAATATTACGACGCAGGCCACATGATGTATATCCGCGACGCGGATCGCGCCAAGTTGTCGGCTGATATTCGAGCCTTCATCCGCGCCAGATGAGCAAGTGGCTTTTGCTGATGGGCGGACTGGCGCTGGTGGGTGGGCTCGCCGGATGCAAGCCGCCACCGACCGATGCGGCAATCGCGCGCGTCTCGCTGCTTTCACCCACCAGCGGCCCTTCAGAACCACTGCCCTCGCCTGACACCACTGGCGCGGTGTGGGCGCGCACCGACAACCCTCTGCGGCTGGTCTATGGCGTGCCCGGTCGGCCGGTGCTGCTCGCGCTGGAATGTCTGGCACCTGCCAGCCCAGAGTCAGCCCTTCGGATCACCCGCCATGCCCCGGCGGATGCGGGCGCGAGCGCGCTGCTGGCGCTGATCGGCAATGGCATGATCGGGCGCTTCCCGGTTGATGCGACCAGTCTCGACGGAAAGCCGCCGCGGTGGCAGGGCGAGGTGCCCGCGGTGACACCGCAATGGGACGCGCTCAAGCCCGAGCGCGAGGCAACCGTCACCGTGCCGGGCGCGGGGCTGGTGCGGCTCAATCCCAGCCCGTTGCCGATGGAGCTGGTCAGCGCGTGCCGGGGGACGGCCGATCCCGCTGCGCCGCCTGTGCTTCCAGCAATTCCGGGGTAAGCACCTGGGGCAATTGCTCCGGCGTCGTCGCGCCCGGTGCATACCACAGGTAAAGCGGCACACCCGCTGCGCCCTGCTGCGTCAGGAATTGCGTGATCGCCTCGTCGCGCCGCGTCCAGTCGCCCACCATGGTCACCGCGCCCGCACGCTCGAAGGCTGCGCGAACGCTCTCGCGCTCGATGGCGGCGGCTTCATTGACCTTGCAGGTCACGCACCAGTCGGCGGTGAACCACAGAAACACCGGCTTGCCCGAAGCGCGCGCCGCCTCCAGTGCCTCGCTGCTGAAGGCCTGAGGGCCATGGATGCTCTCTGCCGGCTCGCTGCCCTTGGCTTCATAGACCGAGGGCAGCGCGATCGCGGCAAAGGCGACAAATGGCGCTGCCACCAGCCCGAATGCAGGCCAGGCCATCTTGCCGCCGCGTTGCAGCTTGCCCACGATGAACAGCGCCACGACCACGCCAAACACCAGCACAAGCGCGATGAGACCAAAGGGCCGCCCGCCCAACTGGACTGTGAGCCACAGCAGCGCGAAGGCCGTCAGCCCCATCGGCACGGCCATGATCCGCCGGAACCGCTCCATCCACGCGCCGGGCCGCGGCAGCATCCGCCTGAGCGGCGGCACGAACCCGAGCAGCAGAAATGGCAGCGCCAGGCCCAGCCCCAGCAGCGCGAACAGCAACAGTGCCTGTGGCACCGGCAGCAACAGCGCAGCGCCCAACGCCGCGGCCATGAACGGACCGGTGCAGGGGGTCGCCACAAAGGCCGCCAGCAACCCGGTCGCAAACGCGCCCGCCGGTTCGCCGCCCAGCCGCATGCTGACCGCAGGCAGTTCAAACAGGCCAGCGAAATTCACCGTGATCGCCGCTGCCAGCACCAGCAGCGCGACCACCACGCCGGGCTCCTGCAACTGGAACGCCCAGCCAACCTGCTCGCCCGCCGCGCGCAGCGCCAGCAGCATCGCGCCCAGCGCAAGACAGGCCAGCACCACGCCTGCCGTATAGGCGAGGCCCTCGGCGCGCGCCTTGGCCTCGCTCTCCCCGGCGCGGGCCAGCGCGATCGCTTTCAGGCTGAGGATCGGGAAGACGCAGGGCATGATGTTGAGCAACAGTCCGCCAAACAGCGCGCCGAATATGAGCGTCCACAGCGGCGCGGTCTGCACAGCTACCGGCCCGGCGATGACCTCGCCGCCCGTCGGCACCGATCCGAGTCCGGCAGCAAAGCGCACACCGCTTCCGTTACCGAAGGCAAGGATACCGGCCACCGTCTCGGCCTTGCCCGTGCCATACTGGTCAAGCGGGATTTCGGCGACCAGCACGTCCCCGATGCGGCGGAAGGTCTGGGCTGCGGCGTAGCTGACGAGCCGTTCGTTGGCGACAAAGACGTGGGGTTGGGCAAGGCCCATGCCTTCGGGCAGCGGGATCGCGATGCGCAGTTGCTGGCCGGTGATCGCGAAGCTGGCCCCGGCATCCAGCAACGGCGCCACCTCCGCCCGCCAGCGCGCAAAGTCGCCGCCCGGTTTCGCCTCCAGCAGCGCGTCCTGCGGCACGCAGATCTCATCGGTGCAGGCGAGAAATTCGACGTGGCCCCTGATCGGCTCCGGCCCCAAGCTCCGGAGGCTCGGCCCCGGCGTGACTGGCACCAGCACGGTGTAAGAGCCCTGATAGATGTGGTTCATCAGATCGCTGATCAGCAACCGCTCCGGCACTGGATAGCGAGCCTCGCCCACCTCCCAGTCGGGCGGCAGGTCAAGCGTCAGGCGCATTCCCTGCCCGGCATCACCGGGGTTCGACCAATAGCCATGCCATTCCGGTGCGCTCGGCGTGAAGCGCAGCGCGAGCAGCCATTCCTTGCCTTCGGTCGGTGCACCCTCGGCGTAGAGTTCAACGGCAATGTGCTGGTCGCCGAAATTGGCCTTGCGCCCGCTGGCATCCTGCGCCTGCGCGCTGGCCGCCAGCACCAGACTTGCGGTCAGCGCAAGGACCCTTGCAGCGAATTGTCGGATGATGGGCGGGAAGATTCTTGCGTGTGGCACGGGCTACCCTCTAGGCTCTGGGCCTTGAGTTCGCAATCGGAGCGCATCGGGTGACAGCAACGACAGAATTACCGCGCGATCTGGTGATCCTTGGCGGCGGACTGGTGGGGATGACGCTGGCGCTGGCCGCCGCGAAGAAGGGCTTGTCGAGCCACGTGATCGACCGCGCCGACCCGGCCGAACTGACCGCAGAAGGCTTCGACGACCGCGCCACCGCGATCTCGACCGCGAGCTGGCACCTGTTCGAGAATATCGGCATCGCGGCAGGGCTGGAGGCATTCGCCTGCGACATCGCCAGCATCGCCGTGACCGATCAGAACAAGCCCGGGCGGCTGGATTTCGTCCCCGGCGAGGGCGGCGGCACCTTAGGCCGGATGTTCCCAAACCGCCGCCTGCGCCTCGCCCTGTTCGAGGCGGCCGCGCGCGAGCCGCTGATCAACTGGATCGCCAAGGCCCATGTGACCGAGCGCGAACGCAGCGAATATGGCGTGGCTGCCGTGCTGGCTGATGGGCAGAAGCTGAAAGGCCGCCTGATGATCGCTGCCGAGGGTCGCCAGTCGCCGACCCGCGACGCGGCAGGCATTTCCATCGCCAAGTGGGATTACAAGCACCGCGCGATCATCGCCGGGCTGACCCATGAAAAGCCGCACGGCAATGTCGCGTGGGAAATCTTCTACCCCGCCGGGCCGTTTGCGCTGCTGCCGCTGAATGATGATGCGGATGGCACGCACCGTTCATCGCTGGTGTGGACGGTGTCGGAGGCCGACGGCGCGGGGGTGATGAAGCTGGGCGACCGGGCGTTTCTGGCCGAGGTCGAGAAGCGCATGGGCGGGGTGCTGGGCAAAGTGCTCAGCGTCGGCCACCGCTCAAGCTGGCCGCTCGGCTTTCACCATACAGCCAAGATCACGGCGGACCGGCTCGCCCTGATCGGGGATTCGGCGCACGGCATCCACCCGATCGCCGGGCAGGGTCTCAACCTCGGCCTGCGGGATGTGGGCGCGCTGGTCGAAGTGCTCAAGCGATACGAGACATGGCGCGGGCTCGACAGCTTCATGGTGGCGCTGGCGACCGATGGCCTCACCCGCCTGTTCGGTGTCCCCGGCGGCGCGGCGAGCGCGGTGCGGCGGCTCGGCATGGCGGCGGTGCAGCGCACGCCGGTGCTCAAGCAGTTCTTCATGGACGAGGCGCGCGGGGTTTCGGGCGATCTGCCAGAGATCCTGCGGGCCTAAGACCGAACCAGCGGGCTGAGCTGGCGCACCGGATTGCCCGCACCATCGCGCAAGCCGCGCTGATCGAGCACGGCGGCTGTTTCGATCACCTCCAGCGCGTCCATCGCCTTCTTGTAGCGTTCCGCATCCTTGATCCACGCCTCGGCCTTGGCCGCGCCCGGCATGCCCTTTACCTCGTCGATCGCTGCCTGATAACGTCCCTGCTCAAGCGCCCAGCGCGCGCGTTCGAGGCGGCGCTGCGGCTGTGGTGACGGGGTGCTTTCACGCCGGACCACAAAGAGCTGACCAAGCTCGCGCTGGAAGGCCGCCCATGACGGTCCCTCGCTGCTTTCGCGCAGCTGGGGGGCCAGCCCCTCAAGCCGCGCGACCAGGCTGTCAAGCCGGATCGGTTTGCGCGAGAATTCGATGATCGTGCCGACCGCATTGGGCCATTGATCGCCAAAGCGCAGCCGCAATTGATCCGACAGATAGCCAAGCTCGGCCCCGCGCTCGACTGCACGGCGGGTGGCGAAGGCGATCAGCAGGCTTTCGGCCCGCGCGGCATTTCCGGCGGCGGCCTGCGCCTGAAGGTCAAGCTGCGTAAGCCGTTGTTCGGCCGCGGCAAGGCGCTGATCGAGCCCGCCCTGCTGCTCGGCGACCCGTTCCGCCGCCTGCTCGGCCTTGATTGCGGCGGCGAGCGGCGTGGGCGAGGCGGCGAGCGCAGGCATGGGTGTCGGCCCAGCAGCACCCTTGTCCGTCCCGGCCACCACGTCGGCGCGCGGCGGCGCGCCAGCGCGTTCACCGGCGAGATTATACCACACCACCCAGCCGACGAGCGCCCCGCCCGCGACGAAGGCGAGCAATGCGGCGAGCATCAGCGTCCGACCCGATGACGGTTTGCGGCTGTTGCCTCGCGGCGATGGTCCCGGTTGCGATGCCATCTGTATCCGTTCTTGCGACCCTGATCTTTTGCGTCTCCGTCGCCGTGCTTACGGCTGCCGGAGGGGGTGGCCCAAAGTGGAGCGCGGCGCGCCGCACAAGTCAAATGCCAATTGTAGGAATGTGCTCTCGTCAGGCCGCGCTGCGGTGTGAACCGCCCCCCACCCCGCACCTGCTGCATCGGCGATACGCGGGCCGAGCGCGGCGACGGCAATCGTCTCGCGTGGAAGACCGAGCCGATCGCACTCGGCGGCGAAGCGGCGCGCTGTGGCGGCGGAGTGCAGCAACACCAGCGCCGCGCCGCTCTCCAGCATTGGCACCACCGGATCGAGCGGGAGGGGCACACTACGATAGGCGATCACCTCGGCGATGGTAACGCCGGTCGGAGGGTTGAGCGGCACGTGCTCTTCGCCCGCGATACGCAGCAGGCGGCAGGGTGGCGGTATCGCGTCGAGCACGCCTTGCAGGCCCCCGCTCCCCGTCATCGCGACGGTAAATCCGGCGGCCCGGGCGGCAATGGCGGTGGCTTCGCCAACGGCATAGACGGGTTTGGCGGCAAGGCGGGCAAGGTGCGGCCCGCCGTGAAGGATCGCATTGGCGCTGCCGACCAGCAGACCATCGAACCCGTCAGGCTCGGGACAGGCCCAGTCGATTGCGCGGATTTCGGACAGGGCGTGACCGGTGATCGTCAGCCCCATGGCGCGGGCTTTGTCCAGCGTCGCGGCCAGCCCCGGCTCCGGGCGCAGGGCGAGCAGGTGGAAGCTCATTTCCCTCCACGGAAATGCGGCGCGATGCCCGGTGTGGCACGGGCGAGCAGGTCGGCAGCCAACGCCCCGACCGGGCCATTGTCACCGGCTGCAAAGGTCGCGGTGCCCTCGATCCGTTCGCTCCCATCCGGGCTGAACAGCGCCGCGCGCATCCGGAGCGTGGCGCCCTGCGTCTCGCACAGCACCGCGACCGGCGAGTGGCAGGTGCCGCCCAGCTCCGCCAGCAGCGCGCGTTCGGCCTCCAGTTCGGCGCGGGTCGGGGCGTGGTCGATGGCGGCGAGCAGCGCGGTGGTGACCGCATCATCGGCGCGGCATTCGATGGCGATCACGCCCTGCGCTGCGGCGGGGATCCATTCTGCGCTGCCAAGCGGATGCCCGACTTCGCTCTGCCCGAGCCGTTCGAGGCCAGCGGCGGCAAGAAAGGTCACATCCGCCTCGCCCGCCTGCAATTTCGCCAGCCGGGTGGCGACATTCCCCCGGAACGTCACGACCTTGCAATCCGGGCGGAGGTTCAGAAGCTGCGAGGCGCGGCGCGGCGCGCTGGTGCCGACCACTGCGCCATGCGGGATGGCTGCGATGCTGTCAGCACCGACCAGACAATCGCGCCGGTCAGCACGCGGCAGGAAGGCGGCGAAGTGAAATTCGGACGGCCGGATCGTCTCGACATCCTTGGCCGAGTGCACCGACAGATCAATCCGCCCCTCGCCCAGCCACTGGTCCAGTTCCTTGGTCCACAGCGCCTTGCCACCGATCTCGGACAGGGGGCGGTCAAGCACCTTGTCGCCGCTTGCCAGCACGGGCACGAGTTCGATAGCGTCCTCGCTCCAGCCGTGGGCGGCGCACAGGCGGGCGCGGGTCTCCACCGCCTGCGCCATCGCCAGCGGGGAATTGCGGGTGCCGAGGCGAAGTCTCGGCGCGGATCGGGGTGCTTCAGTCATGGCTAGCCTTGCCCTAGCCTTCACAAAGACTAGATGGAAGCCGGATGGGATCGGCAACGCACACCTCTGAGGCAATCGTGCTCGGAATCGAGTCGAGCTGCGATGAAACCGCAGTGGCACTGGTGCGCGGCGACCGCACGATCATCGCGCAGGCCATCGCCAGTCAGGAGGCGGAGCACGCTCCCTATGGCGGCGTCGTCCCCGAAATCGCCGCGCGCGCTCATGCCGAGCGACTGGCCCCGATGCTCGAAAAGGTGATGGCCGAAGCCGGTCTCGGCCTCGATGATGTCGACGCGATTGCCGCCACCGCCGGGCCGGGGCTGATCGGCGGGGTGATGGTTGGCCTCGTCAGTGCCAAGGCGCTGGCGATGGCGTCCGGCAAGCCCTTGCTGGCGATCAACCATCTTGAAGGCCACGCCCTGTCTCCAAGGCTGGCTGATGCGGAATTGGGCTTCCCCTATTTGCTGCTGCTGGTTTCGGGCGGGCATTGCCAGATCCTTAGCGTCGAGGGTGTGGGGCGCTATCGCCGCCTTGCCACCACCATTGATGACGCGCTGGGCGAGGCTTTCGACAAGACCGCCAAAATCCTGCGGCTGGGCTATCCCGGCGGGCCTGCCGTGGAGCGGCTGGCGCTGGAGGGCGACCCCAAGGCGGTGCCCCTGCCACGCCCGCTAAAAGGCTCGGCGGAACCGCATTTCTCCTTCGCGGGCCTCAAGAGCGCGGTGCTGCGGGCCGTGGAAAGCGGCGCGCACTCGTCGGCCGATATTGCCGCAAGCTTCCAGCAAGCCGCCGTCGACTGCCTGCTCGACCGGCTGGAACGCGCGCTGGTAAAGGCTGGCCCTTTCCCTCTGGAGATCCTGGCCGCCAGGCATGACATGCGCTTCACGGCCCCGCCGCTGGCGCTATGCACCGATAATGCCGCGATGATCGCCTGGGCGGGCTGCGAAAGGCTGGCACTGGCGGGCGCGGATTTCGCGGGCGATCCGCTCGATTTCGTCGCGCGGCCGCGCTGGCCGCTGGATCCGGCGGCCGAGGCGGTGCGCGGGGCGGGGGTCAAGGGATGAGCGACCGGGAAACCATCGGCGTGATCGGCGCAGGCGCATGGGGCACGGCGCTGGCCCAGATGCTCGCCAGCGATGGGCGCGAGGTGGTGTTGTGGGCCTACGAGAGCGAAGTGGTGGAGGCGGTGAACACGCAGCATCGCAACCCGCTCTACCTTCCCGCCACCACCCTCGCCCCGACAATCCGCGCAACCGGCGATCTTGACGACTTCGCCGCCATCGACACCGTGCTGGTCGTTACCCCGGCACAGGTTCTGGGCCGCGTGCTCTCGGGCCTCGTGACACCACCGCGCGATCTCGTGCTGTGCTCGAAGGGTATCGAGGCGGGCACCGGGCGCCTGATGAACGATGTTGCGCACCAAGCCTCTCCCGGCAGTGCCATCGCTGTCCTGTCCGGCCCGACCTTCGCGCATGAGGTCGCAGCCGGCCTGCCGACCGCCGTGACCCTCGCCTGCGGGGGCGGAGCGGCGCAGTGGGAGCGGCTTGCCCCGGCCCTCGCCCGGCCCACCTTCCGGCCCTATTATTCCGACGATGTCACCGGCGCGGAGATCGGCGGAGCGGTCAAGAATGTGCTTGCCATCGCCTGCGGGGTGGTGGACGGTCTTGGCCTTGGCCAGAACGCGCGGGCAGCACTGATCGCGCGCGGCTATGCCGAGATGCTGCGCTTCGGCGAGGCGCTGGGCGCGCGCGCCGAGACGCTCGCGGGCCTGTGCGGCCTCGGCGATCTGGTGTTGACCTGTTCGAGCACCTCCAGCCGCAATTTCGCGCTCGGCAAAGCCTTGGGCGAAGGGGCCGATCCCGCTGCGCTGATGGCCGACCGCCGCACCGTGGCCGAGGGCGCGTATACCGCGCCGGTGCTGGCCGAACTGGCCACCAGCCGTACTGTCGCCATGCCGATTGTCGCCGCAGTCGATGCGATCCTCAAAGGCGCGGACGCGCGGCAGGTCGTCGCCAGCCTGCTCGCGCGACCGCTGAAGGCCGAACGGGACGCATCTGTGTGACGACACCCGCCAACCCCGCCCCCGACACCGGAAACACCGACGATCTTGCCCAGCTCGCCAAAGGCGGGAGGACGAACACCCTGGGTTTTGTCATTCGCCTGATCGCCCGCATTCCCTTTCTCGTCATCGCCACGCGGCTTTACGGTGCCGAAGCGCTGGGTCGTTTCGCCTCGGCGCTGGTGCTGATCGAGATCGTCGCGCTGGTATGCTCGCTCGGCGAAAAGCGGGGGCTGGCCCAGCGACTGTCGGAGGGTGCAGGCGAGAACCGCGCGGCCGAGACCAACCTCGTCTATGACGGCATCCTGCTCGCGCTGCTCTATTCCGCTGTCGCGGCAGGCGTGCTGCTGGTGTTCCCCGAACCGATGTTCCCCAACGGGATGAACAGCCGGTGGGACATCTGGCTGGTCGCCACCATCCCGGCCTTCGCCGTGACCGAAATCCTGCTGGCAGCACAAGCCTACCGATTCGACATCGCCACCGCCGTGCGTGCGCGCGCGATTGTCGAACCATGGACCATCTCGATCGGGGCGGGAGTGTTCTTCTTCATCCCCGCGACGCGCGACGCGGGGCTGGCGCTGGCCTTCATCACCTCGATCTATGCCGGTCTGCTCACCGCCCTGTGGCCCTTCCTCAGAGGCTACGGACTGCCCAGAAGCTGGCAGCCGGCCCCGCGCGCGATGCTGGCCATGTCGGCCCGCGCCTTCCCGCTGGTCGGTGCCGATGCGATCGAGCGCGGGACGCGGCTGCTCGATATCTTCATCCTCGGCCTGTTCGCACCCCCGCAGGCGGTCGGCATCTATTACGCCGCGCAGCAAATCGCGAGCCTGCCGCAGAAGCTGAAAACCAGCTTCGAGCCGATCCTCTCGCCGGTGATCACCAAGAACCTGCGCATCGGCAACATGGAGGCGATCGCTGCGCAGGTGCGGCAGGTCGGCTTCTGGATCATCGCGGTGCAGCTCGGCATCGCGCTCGTGCTGGGCGTGCCCGGCGAGGCAGTGATGGGCCTGTGGGGGCCGGACTATGTCGCGGGCACCGCCGCGCTCGCCTTCCTGCTGGCGGCAGAGGTTGCCGCCTCGATGGCTGTCGTTTCGGAAAGCGTGTTGGTTTACATCGCCCGCAAACGCAATCTGGCCATTTCGGTGGCCATCATCGCGCTTCAGGCGGCGCTGACCATCACGCTGATCGAGGCCGCAGATCGCTATGGCCTCGGCAAAGGCTTCGAGGCCGCCGGAGCGGCTGGCGCGTTGATGATCACGCTGGCGGCCTCCAGCCTCGTCAAGGCGCTGCTGTTGAAGCATCTGCTCAAGGCCCCGGTATCGAACTGGCGCTGGGCGCTGGTCTATGCCGCCGCCCCGGCAGTGGTGATCGGCTATGGATTCACCTGGCTGCCCGAATGGATGGAACTGCTGTTCGGAGTGCCCGCCATTCTTGGCACCTATGCCTTCGTCATCTGGCGGCGCGGCTTTGGCGAATCCGACAAGGCGCTGTTCCGCAAACAGGTGGTTCCCGACCCGGCGCACGACTTGCCCTAGCTTGGCGGCAACCGGGGCGTGGGCGAAGCCCGGCGAGGCTGCTAAGGGGCGCCCGTGACGCAGCGATTCTTGCCGGAGCCACGCCTATCATGTCTGCCGACTTCACCGCCTATCTTCCGCTGATCCTGCTTGGCCTTGTTGCGCTGGTGCTCGCTGTCTGGGTGCTTGCGCGCCGCTCACGCAAGGCGCGTGTGGTGGCAGGCGCGAGCGACACCCCGCTGGCGCGCGACGTGCTGGAAGAAGGCGCTGCACCCGCAGAGCGCAATCAGGCGCTGATCGACGCGCCGCCGGCAGCTCTCGCCATGCCGAGCCCGCCCCCGGCCTCAGCCAGCATCATACCAGCGGCAGCAGCACCGAGCGAGACCGACGCCCCCATTGTCACGCAGGTGCCCCCCGGTGTCGCCGATCCCGTCCCCGGGTCAGCGGATGATCTGACCCGCATCAAGGGCCTCGGCCCGAAGATCGCCGTGCTGCTCGGTGAATGCGGTGTCACCACCTTCGCTCAGATCGCCGCATGGGACGAGGCCGAGATCGAACGGATCGACGCGCAGCTCGGCCGCTTTTCCGGGCGCATCACGCGCGATCAGTGGGTTGAACAGGCCAAACTGCTTGCCGGGGGCGACGAAGACGGCTTCATCGCAAGATTCGGCAAGAACGGATAATATTCGCGCAAGGTTGACGTCCAAACCGTGTTACACTCCCTCACAGGGGAGTCGTGAGCGGGGGAATGGACGGATGGCTTTGCGGATCTTGGTTGCGGAGGACGAGTTCGTAACCGCCTTCGATTTGTGCGATACCTTCGAAGAAGCAGGCTACGAGGTCGAAGGCCCCCATGCCGGGATTTGCTCGGCCATGCTCGCGTGCCAGAAGGAAAGACCCGATCTGGTGCTGCTCGATGTCGAGCTCGCGGACGGTCTGACATATGAACTGGCGCAGAAGCTGATTGATGAGGACGTGCCTCTCATTCTCCACTCCGATCCGGCGGACGCAATGGAGCTTGCCGCCCGCTTCCCCCGCGCGACGACGCTGGCCAAGCCGTGCCCGCCGGCCAAGCTGCTCGATACGGTCAGCCGGGTGCTTGCGCCTGCCTGAGGCCGGAAGCGTCTTTTCAGCCCCTTGCCTGTGAACGCCAAGCCTGCAAAGGCAATTAGAAACACAACACGACAGGAGCAGGCCCGCGTGCAGGGACGGCGCATGAGCGGCGTGGACATCATCCCGTTTCGGTTACGTAAGCACCCGGTTCGTGCGCGGCGATCGATGGCCCGATCCGGGGCGCTCGCCCCTTGCTATGGTGATGCGAGCACATTGGCGACCCCCCGCGTGGCATTGTCGTTGGCCATGATAAGGACTTGGGCACCATGAAACTCTACGGCTACTTCCGCAGCTCCACGTCCTACCGCCTGCGGATCGCGTTGCACCTCAAAGGTCTTGCCTTCGAGAACATTCCGGTCAACCTCGTCACGGCCGAAAACAAGGCTGCGGACTTCACGCAGCGCAACCCCTTCGGCTCGCTGCCGATGCTGGAAGCCGACGGACGTGACCGCGCGCAATCGATGGCGCTGCTCGAATGGCTCGACGAGGCCTACCCGTCCCCTGCTTTCCTGCCGCGCGACATCGAGGCACGCTATACCGTGCGCGAACTGGCCTATGCCATCGCGACCGAGATTCACGCGGTCAACAATCTGCCGGTGCTCAAATATCTGAAAGACCCGCTCCGCCACACGCAGGACGAGATCGACGTTTGGTATCGCACCTGGCTCAAACGCACGCTCGATCCGGTCGAAGCGCGCCTTGCGCAATTGCGGACGGGCGATTTCCTGCACGGCGATGCGCCGGGCCTGTTCGAGATCGTGTTGATCCCGCAGCTCGCCAATGCGCGGCGGTTCCAATACGATCTTGGCGCCAGCCCGCACCTCACCCGGATCGAGGCCGCCTGCCTTGCCCTGCCCGCCTTTGTCGCGGCCCACCCCGACCAACAGATCGATTCCCCGGAGAACAAGTCATGAAGCTCGCAACCCTCGACAACGGCACTCGCGATGGCAAGCTGGTGGTGGTCAGCAAGGACCTCACCCGCTGCTGCGCGGCGGGCTATATTGCGCCCACGCTGCAAGCAGCGCTGGATGATTGGGAGCGGATTGCGCCCGAACTCGAAGTCCTCGCCCGCGATGTCGAGCATGAAACCGTGCCATGCGAGCGGTTCCATGAACGTCAGGCCCACTCCCCCCTGCCGCGCGCCTATCAGTGGGCCGATGGCAGCGCCTATATCAACCACGTTGAGCTGGTACGGCAGGCGCGCGGGAGCAAGGTGCCGGAGAGCTTCTATACTGACCCGCTGATGTATCAGGGCGGCTCGGACTCCTTCCTGCGGCCCCGG